>JAFZGJ010000052.1 GCA_017555455.1 Lachnospiraceae bacterium | reverse complement strand
TCTACAGCCTTAGCTAAACGCTTCTGAGAGGTATACACTCAAGCTTTTAAGTAATACAAAGAATCTAATTACAGTTAATTTGACGCGAGGAACTATAAAAACTGTAATTTTATAAATCTCCGCGACCTAAATATAAGTTTCTGCTCAATATTTACAGCTACCGATTCATATAGTGTTTCTCAGACTGTAATAATTTGTACAGACAGATAAAGTATAAGAATTTTTTACAGTTTCTAGTAAGTACAAACACTTATAGACTGTAAATTCCCGGATTCTTGAGTAACACACATAATGTAATTACAGTTTAGTTTCCTGCGAACAAGTCTTAAACTGTAGTCCGCGTTACCACCGCGACCAATGCATAAAATAGCTTCAGCACTTACTCACCTAACCACCAGTTTAAACAAATTTAAGCCATGTTATTTATAGTATATTTTATTATTGAAAAAATAAAAAGAAATGGGTAAAATAGGAAAGGAATTTGTAAAGGATGGCATATGGAAATTTATTGAATGGTGAAAATTTAGAGCAAAACCCGGAAATAAATAAGAGCTGTCTAAAAGGAGAAACAATAAATGGATATTATATTAAAATTGTCAGAAGAATTATCAGTACAAAAATGGCAGGTGGAAGCTGCAGTTGGATTAATTGATGAAGGAAATACCATTCCCTTCATTTCCCGTTACCGTAAAGAAGTAACCGGTTCCTTAAATGATGAACAGCTTCGTAACCTTCATGAAAGGCTGGTTTATCTTCGCAATTTAGAAGATAAAAAGACACAGGTTTTGTCCAGTATTGAAGAACAGGGCAAATTAACAGAGGAATTAAAAGAAAAGATTTTACAGGCAGAAACTATGGTAACGGTAGAGGATTTATACCGTCCATACCGCCCAAAGAGAAAAACAAGAGCCAGTGTGGCTAAGGAAAAAGGATTGGAACCTTTGGCAGAAACCATTTTAGCACAGGAAATTACCACAGATATTTTAGAGGAAGCTGCGAAATATATTTCTGAGGAAAAAGAAGTAAAGACGGCAGAAGAGGCATTACAGGGAGCAAAAGATATTATTGCGGAAAGCATTTCCGATGAAGCGGATTACCGTACTTATATCCGAGAAATCACCATTCAGGAAGGAAAGGTTATCAGTACAGCTAAGGATGAAAAAGCAGAATCCGTGTATGAAATGTATTACAATTACGAAGAACCTGTAAAATCTGTAGCAGGTCATCGTACCCTTGCATTGAACCGTGGAGAAGCGGAAAAATTTTTAACTGTAAAAATTGAAGCTCCACAGGAAAGAATTTTAACCTATTTGGAAAAGAAAACCATTACCAAAGAAAATCCGGTAACGGCACCGATTTTACAGGAAGTTGCATTAGACAGTTACCAGAGATTGATTGCTCCTGCCATTGAAAGAGAAATCAGAAATGAATTGACAGAAAAAGCAGAAGACGGGGCTATTGCAGTATTTGGCAAAAACTTAGAACAGTTGTTGTTACAGCCACCTATTGCTGGTAAAGTTGTGTTGGGCTGGGACCCGGCGTTTAGAACCGGATGTAAACTGGCTGTAGTAGATGCTACCGGAAAAGTATTGGATACTAAAGTAATTTATCCTACAGCTCCCCAGAATAAGGTAGATGAAGCGAAAGCAGAGTTAAAGAAAATCATTAAGAAATACAATGTTTCCCTGATTTCTGTAGGAAACGGAACCGCGTCCAGAGAATCCGAACAGGTTATTGTAGAATTACTGAAAGAATTAGATACACCGGTGCAGTATGTAATTGTAAATGAAGCAGGTGCCAGTGTTTATTCCGCAAGTAAACTGGCAACAGAAGAATTCCCTAATTTTGATGTGGGACAGAGAAGTGCAGCTTCCATTGCAAGACGTTTACAGGACCCATTGGCAGAGCTTGTAAAAATTGATCCAAAATCTATTGGGGTAGGACAGTATCAGCACGATATGAACCAGAAGAAGTTGAGCGAAGCTTTAACCGGTGTGGTAGAAGACAGTGTAAATAAGGTAGGGGTAGATTTAAATACAGCCAGCGCACCTTTAATGGAATATATTTCAGGTATTAATAAAACTATTGCTAAAAATATTGTAGAATACCGTGAAACTAACGGACGTTTTACAGAGCGTAAACAGTTATTAAAAGTCCCTAAATTGGGGCCGAAAGCATATCAGCAGTGTGCCGGATTTATGCGTATTTTAGATGGGAAAAATCCACTGGATGCTACCAGTGTTCACCCGGAATCTTACGATGCAACCATGCTTCTTTTGGAAAAATTGGGACTTACTATGGATGACGTAAAAGAAATCCAGAAACAGGTTGCTAATGAAAAAACACAGGTGAAAAAAGAAAAACCGAAAAAACAACCGAAAAAACAGATGGTGGTGCGTAATACTAGTACAGCCATGGGAAAAGCCTTGGCAGAAGCCTTAGGCGGTGTAACCATGGAAGCAGAACCAAAGGAAAAAATAGCTACTACAGTAGCTGTTTCCGGCTTGGAAAAACGGGTAAAAGACAAAAAGAAAATGGCAGAAGAATTGGGAATCGGGGAGTTGACCTTGACCGATATCTTAAAAGAATTGGAAAAACCGGCCCGTGACCCCCGTGAAGATATGCCAAAACCGATTTTAAGAAGTGATATTCTGGAAATGAAAGACTTAAAACCGGGCATGGTATTAAAAGGAACGGTGCGTAATGTTATCGACTTTGGAGTCTTTGTAGATATTGGTGTTCATCAGGATGGTTTGGTTCATATTTCCCAGATTACGGAAAAATTCATTAAGCATCCGTTGGAAGCCGTTAGTGTTGGTGACGTTGTTGATGTTCAGGTTATCAGCGTAGATGTACCGAAAAAGCGTATTGCACTTACTATGAAAATTGAACAGAAAAAATAAGATTATGGAGGGGCTGAATTTCAGTCCCTTTTATCTTGTAAAATATTATAGTTTATAAATATTTAAGGTAAAATTATACAAAAAATGTTTATGCTATTATAAAATTATGGTACTATATTCTATAGTTTGAACTAATAAATATGCAGTCTAATTGTGTAGTAGTTTGGCAAAAAGCATCATGCAGTTAGAATTGGCGAAGAAAGAGAGTAGTTATGCGAAAAATTATTAAAGTAATGGAGAATTGGAATTTTACAGGTCAGGATGGTAAAGTTACCAAATTAAACCTTCCTCATACTTGGAATAACAAAGACGGTCAGGATGGCGGTAATGATTATTGGCGTGGAACAAACAAGTATGATACTACTTTTAATGCACCGGATTTTAATAAAGAAACACAATGTGTTTATTTACAGTTTCATGGAGTTAATGCCAGTGCAAAGGTTATATTAAATGGTAAAAATGTTTGCAGCCACGATGGAGGATATTCTACATTTCGTGCGGATGTAACAGAATTTTTGGAAAAAGAAAATAAGCTGGTAGTTGAAGTAGACAACAGTATTAATGATAGAGTATACCCTCAGAAAGCAGACTTTACTTTCTATGGTGGTATTTATAGAGACGTAGAGCTTCTGGTAGTTTCTAAAGAGCATTTTGATTTGGATTATTATGGAGGTCCGGGAATGAAATATACTACAAAAATTTCCGGCAAAGATGCAGTTGTTAACGTAGTGACTTATCTTAATGATGCGGCAAAAGGAGCAGAAACTACAGTACAGGTAGGTCTTTGGGATGCCAACGGCAAATTAGTTGCGGAAGCAGAAGGTTGTGACGTTCAGTTAGAAATCAAGGATGTGCATTTATGGGATGCTTTAAAAGATCCATATTTGTATCAGTTGAAAGCCGTATTGGTAAAAGGCAAAGATGTTGTGGACGAAATCGGATGCAACTGTGGTGTGCGTGAATTTGAATTCAGTCCTAAAGATGGTTTTCATTTAAATGGAAGACCTTATCCATTACATGGAGTATCCCGTCATCAGGATTACCGCGATTTGGGAAATGCTATCAGTAAAGAAGAGCATGACAGAGATATGGAACTGATTAAGGAAGTGGGAGCTAATACTATTCGTTTGGCACACTATCAGCATGATCAGTATTATTATGACCTTTGCGACAAAGTAGGTATGATTGTTTGGGCAGAAATCCCATACATTTCCGAACATTTACCTAACGGACGTGAAAATACCTACTCCCAGATGAAAGAATTGATTGTTCAGAATTTCAATCATCCCTGTATTGTAACCTGGGGACTTTCTAATGAAATTACCATTTCCGGAGCACAACATAAAAAAGATATGTTAGATAATCATCATAAACTTCAGGCAATGGTAAAAGAAATGGATCCAAGCCGTGTAACAACCTTAGCTTGTTATGCAATGTGTCCACATTGGCATCCGGTAGCACATATTTCCGACATTGTAGGATGGAATTTATATCTTGGTTGGTATGTGCCGGGATTCTTCTTAAATGATTTATGGATTAAATTCTTTCACTTCTTATATCCGGACAGATGCTTATGCTTCTCTGAATATGGTGCGGAAGGTATGCCAAATCTTCATAGTGCAAAACCACGTCGTGGAGATAATACAGAAGAATATCAGAATAAATACCATGAATTTATGTTGGAATGTTTCAAACGTCATCCATATATGTGGGGATATTATTATTGGAATATGTTCGATTTCGCTGCAGATGCCAGAAATCAGGGCGGTGAACCGGGTATGAACCATAAAGGTATGATTACCTTCGACAGAAAGCTGAAAAAGGATGTATTTTATCTTTATAAAGCATATTGGACTGATACACCATTTGCATATATTGCAGGCAGAAGATATGAATACCGCACCGAAAAGACAACAGAAATTACAGTTTATTCTACTATGAATGAGGTTTCTTTGTATAATAACGGTAAATTGGTTGATACCAAGAAGGGAAATAAGGTCTTCAAATTCAAGATGCAGATGGAAGATGTAAACAACCTTGAAATCAAAGCCGGTGATTGCACTGACAGTTGCGTGATTTACAAAACAGACAAGCCACGTCCGGAATATAAGGTAAAAGCGGACAGTTCTAACTGGATGTAAAGCTCTATTGCAAACTTACACCGTTTACAATAAAAGAGCCTTGATATGATGAAATGAATAAAGTTTAAGTTGAGAGGAATGTCCTGAGAAAGCGGGATGTTCCTTTTTGCATATTTGTAAAAGGAGAAACAAAATTTGCACTTATATCGTCTAACTTTGTGTATGTTTTGTACTATTATATTTATGGTAAAGATTAAGAACAATAAAATATAATAAAATTGCAATCAGGAACAATAGGAATGTATTTGGGAAACAAAAAAGGGGTTATTATGGCGAGTGGATTTTATAAAGAAGCACTGAAAAAAGGACAAAAAGAAAAAAGGATTTGCATCAATGAAGGACGAGATCCATACTTGCCTTCTTTGGATAAGATTATTTCTTCGAATAAAATATTAACAGAAATATATATAGGAGTTATGCAGGTGCCTGCGGAATGGATTGTGGGAACCAGGACAACGTCCAGAGCGAATGCTTTTGCAAGAAACTTTATGCCATTACTGGCTCCACAGTCTGAGTTCGGAATGAAATGGGGAGAGTTATGTGAATCTCATGTGGAAGAAGGAATTCGTGATAGTGTAAAGGTTTATGAATATATGAATCGCTATTATGTACAGGAAGGAAACAAAAGAGTCAGTGTATTAAAGTTTTTTGATGCAGTAGCCGTTTCGGCAGAAGTGTATCGTTTGTTGCCTGTGAAAGATGGTAGTAAAGAAGTAGAAATTTATTATGAAATGCTTGAATTTTTTGAATGTAGCAAAATAAATTATTTAGAATTTTCTGATTTGGGATGCTTTAAACAGATTCAGAAATTAATGGGAAAAGCACCAAATGAAGTATGGAATGATGATGATCGTTCTCATTTTAAAACAGCATTTTATAACTTGAAAAAGGCATTTCAGGAATTGAATGGAGAACGTGTACATGTCACGCCGTCAGATGCCATGCTTACCTATATGAAAATATATGGTTTTTCGGATTTGACATCTAAAAGTAATGAACAGATTAAGGACTCCTTATTGAAAATATGGGAAGAAGTGTGTTTGTTGGAAGAATCAGAAAGCATAGATTTGAAAGAAGTGCCGGAAGAAAATTGGAATAAACGCAAACAAATGTTTTTGGAAAAAATCTTTGGCGATAGTGGGGAAAAACAGAAACGGGTTGCATTTATTTATGATAAAAATCCTGTTATTTCCGGATGGGTTTATGGGCATGAATTAGGAAGATTACATACACAAAAGGTATTTGATGGAAATGTTATTACAAAAGTTTATGATGATGCTTTGGATGGAGATCCGCAGATGATATTAGAACAGGCAATTGCTGAAGGAAATAGTATTATTTTTACAACTTCTGCAAAATTACTGGCAGCAAGTCTTGCAGTAGCTGTGGAACATCCGGAAATAATTATATTTAACTGTTCTTTGAATAAACCACATAGATCTATTTGTACCTATTATGCCAGAATGTATGAGGCTAAATTTCTAATTGGTGCAATTGCAGGAGCAATGGCAGATGAAAATAAAGTGGGATATTTGTGTGATTATCCTATTTATGGTCAGATTGCAGGAATCAATGCTTTTGCTTTAGGGGTTCAAATGGTGAATCCCAGAGCAAAAGTATATTTAGAGTGGTCTTGTATTGACGGGGTAGAAATAGCAGTTGAACGTTTGAAAAAAAGAGGAGTTCGTATTATTTCTTCTCAGGATTTGAAAAGGCCGGAAGAAGAAGATAAAAGTGCGTTTGGTCTCTATGAATATAGAGGTGAGAAAAAAATAAATCTTGCTATGCCTATATGGAACTGGGGGATTTATTATGAAAAATTGATTCGCAGTATGATAAATAAAACATTCCAGACAGAATATGAAACCAGTAAAAAGGCGATTAATTACTACTGGGGAATGTCGGCAGGAGTTGTAGAATTGATATGTTCCAATCACTTACCGGAAAGCGTTAAAAAACTGGTGGAAGTATTACAGAATGCAATTTGTAGCGGCAGTTTTAAACCATTTCAAGGAGTAATTAAGAAACAAGGCGGGGAACAGTTGGAAAGTACAGACGGTGTTTTAAGTCTACAGCAGATTATTGATATTGATTGGTTATTGGAAAATATCGAAGGAGAAATTCCGGAATATGAAGCCTTGAGTAAAGAGGGAAAGGAAACTGTAAAAAGTGCAGGGGCACCGAACCCTGAAACACAGGGAGAATAACAATAAAGTGGACAAAAATTGCATACAAAATACAAGGTGGTCATAAAATGACCACCTTTTTGTTTTGTGTTGTGTCATTGAAATGGAATTGGATTTATTCGTAGACACGTTATAAATGAGAGGATTGATAGAGAATGGATGAAACAGCATGACTTTCGCTGTGTTATTTTGTGCATATTTTGTCTAATATTAATCATGGTAAAAAGTAGACAAAAAAGTTATAATGAAATTGTAATTAACAATAAAAAGGAATGAATTAAAAAGTTGTTACTACAAAGAGGAAGTAAAAGACACCAAATGTTAGGAGCTTACAATATGATATTTACAAATATAACTAATATTGACGAATTTTTTGAAACTGTGGATAAGTGCGAAGGAAAAATTGAATTAGTAACGGAGCAGGGAGACAGTTTTAATTTAAAATCTACACTTACAAAATATGTGGTTTTAGTCAAAATTTTATCAAGTTGTACGATTGTGGAAGCTCGGATTAAAGCATACAGCTATGCAGATGCACAGAAATTAATGAAATTTATGGCTAACCATTAAGGGGTTTTTCAAAAGAATATAAGGGAATACGCAATATTTTTATAAAAGTACCCGATATCTTTATTGTGAATAAATGAAAGAGAATTTATATTATAGTTATAGAGTTACAATTATTAAGAAGTATAAAAAAATACCGTAAGTATGCGGATTTAAGTGGTTTGAATACATAAATTAAGGAGGGAATGTATTATGGCAATTTTAGTAACAGGCGGAGCCGGTTATATCGGTAGTCACACAGTAGTGGAGTTACAGAATGCAGGTTATGATGTAGTGGTTATGGATAATTTGTGTAATTCCAGTGAAAAATCATTAGAAAGAGTGGAAGCGATTACAGGGAAAAAAGTTCCTTTTTACAAAGCAGATATTTTAGACCGTGAAGCTTTGGAAGAAATTTTTACAAAAGAAAATATTGATTCCTGCATTCACTTTGCGGGCTTAAAGGCAGTAGGAGAATCTGTTGCAAAACCTTGGGAATATTATGAAAATAATATCGCAGGAACCTTAACTTTAGTAGATGTTATGAGAAAGCATAATTGCAAAAATATTATCTTTTCTTCTTCTGCAACCGTATATGGAGATCCTGCGTTTATTCCGATTACTGAGGAGTGTCCAAAGGGAACCTGTACCAATCCATATGGATGGACAAAATCCATGCTGGAACAGATTTTAAGTGATATTCAGAAAGCAGATCCACAGTGGAATGTGGTAATTCTTCGATATTTTAATCCAATCGGAGCTCATAAGAGCGGAACCATGGGAGAAAATCCAAATGGTATTCCAAATAATTTAATGCCATATGTAACGCAGGTTGCAGTTGGTAAATTAAAAGAGCTTGGTGTATTCGGTAACGATTATGATACTCATGACGGAACCGGAGTAAGAGATTATATTCATGTCGTAGACTTAGCAAAAGGTCATGTAAAAGCATTAAAGAAAATTGAAGAAAAAGCAGGACTGAATATCTACAATTTGGGAACAGGAACCGGTTACAGTGTTCTTGATATTGTGAAAAATTTTGAAGCAGCTAATAATATCAAGGTTCCATATGTTATCAAAGACAGAAGACCGGGAGATATTGCTACCTGTTATGCAGATGCTTCAAAAGCAAAAGAAGAATTGGGTTGGGAAGCAGAAAACGGAATAAAGGAAATGTGTGAAGATTCCTGGAGATGGCAGAGTAATAATCCTAATGGTTATGAAGAATAAAAGAGGAATGGGGAGAAAACAATGATTTGTAAGAGTATTAAACAGTTAGTAAATTATGGATTAAAAAATGGACTTGTAGAAAAAGATGATGAGATTTTTACAATCAATCAGTTGTTAGAATTATTTCAGTTAGATGAAATGGAAGAAGCAGAGGCTCCGGAAGCAGCGTTAGAAGATATTTTAAAAGAAATGTTAGACTATGCTGCAGCCAACGGATTAATGGAAGATGATATTACCCATAGGGATTTATTTGATACTAAGATTATGAGTAAACTGCTCCCAAGACCAAGTGAGGTTATTCGTACTTTTTGGAAGTTATACAAAGAAGAATCTCCAAAGGCAGCTACTGATTATTACTACAAATTTAGTCAGGATACAGACTATATCAGAAGGTATCGTGTATGTAAAGATAAGAAATGGTCTATAGTTACAGAATATGGAGACATTGATATTACCATTAATTTATCTAAGCCGGAAAAAGACCCTAAAGCTATTGCAGCAGCAAAATTAGCAAAACCGGCAGGGTATCCTAAATGCCTTCTTTGTATTGAAAACGAAGGCTATGCCGGTAGAGTAAATCATCCTGATAGACAGAATCACTGAATTATTCCAATTGAAATCAATAATAGTACCTGGGGATT
>JAFZGJ010000051.1 GCA_017555455.1 Lachnospiraceae bacterium | reverse complement strand
GATGTGCTCAGCAAGAAGAAAAAAGTAATCGACTATGTAATCAAAGAATTCCGGCGTGTCTACAAAGCAAAGGATGAGAATGTAGAATACGAAAAAGAATTAACTGCAGAGTTAAACAGACTTCGTAAATCACGTGAGAAATATATGGATATGTACACTGACGATTTGATTTCCAGAGAGGAATTGAATGAGAAAATCGGTGGCATGAGAAAAGAGATTGATAGATTGGAGAATGAACTGAAAATGGTGTCTTACAATCTGACCAAGGGAGAGCAGCTCGAAGCGATTCTTAACAGCACTTTCAAAGAGATGGAAGATATCACAGATGTTCATGAAATGACCAATACACAGCTAAAACGCCTTATCAATAAAATCGAAGTGGATAAGGATGGTAACGTAGATATTTACCTTCGTCTTATCGGTGACTTGGGTCTAGATGAGACCGTGCTTATTGAAGGAACAGAAGAAACCGTTCCAAGTCGTCACAACCATACATAAAGATACAACAGAACGTTTGGAACAATTAAATCCTACCTTGGCACAAAATGCCAGAAAGGTTCTGAACATCAATAAGTCGCAACGTCATATCCGGGGTGGTATGGCCACAAAAGAGAAATATCTTCACAAATAAAAAGACTCCGTGGCAGTCCTAAAATAAAACAACAAAAAATGTTGGTCCGGACGTCACGGAGTAAAGAACACAAAATATAGAAGGGTGAAGATTGTTGTATCAAAATATTGACCTATGTACATTAAAATTTAGATTTCACAAATTGTTTTGGGGTAATTCCTTTGTATTTGTGAAAGGTTTTGATAAAGTAACTTTCGTCGTTGAAACCGCAGGAAATAGCCACTTCTTTGATGGTAATATCTTTGGTAGACAACATTTCGCAAGCACATTCGATTCTGTAATAATTCAGATAGTCAATAGGGGTTCTTTCTGTAATGCTTCTAAAATAACGGCAGAAATACTTAGGGTTCATACCCGCAATCTTGGAAAGCGTTTCCAGAGATATATTATTATTATAATTGTCGGAAATATAAAGAAGTACATTCTTCATAGAAGCCAGTCTTTCGGAAGAGACATTTTCGAATTTGTACTCTTCGTAAAGATGCTCATTAATAATGATACCAAGCAACTGGTACAGGTATCCCTGGACCATAAATTCGTACCCTTTTTTCTTGCTGGCCAAAGCGTCGCACAAATTAGTAATTAAAGGTGCAACTTTTGAACTTTTTTCAGATAAAAAGGTGTGTATGGTAATTTTTCGTTCAATAATGTCGCGGATAATTTTGGTACAGGCATGATTGTCCTTTAACAAAATCTGAAGATCGAAGACAACACATTCATATACACAGTCCACGGGAGTTCCTCCGTGGAACATACCGCTGGATATGAAAATCACATCTCCGGCATGGTATTCCTTGGTGGTCTTTTCCAAGTTCAAGTGAAAAGAACCGGAAATAATATGTATCAGTTCGTATTGTGTGTGCCAATGATACTGCATCTCGTATCTGGGGCTGTGAGGATTTTGATGATAGTAAGCGATAGGGAAATTAAAGCTGCCCTGAGGAGTTCGCTCCTGATAATCAATATATTTCATAAAAAGAAATCCTTTCGGTACAAAAAAGTGAATATTGTACAGTTTTTTTATAGTATAACACTTTTGTTTTAAAACTACAAACATTATAATGAAAATCACAAATGTGCGTTCATAGGCGCAAAACAGAAAAGATATTATAAGGAGGACTGATTATCATGGCAGAGAGCAGATTAATCGGAGGATACCCAGTAATCGGTATCAGACCAACAATCGACGGACGTAGAGGACCATTAAAAGTACGTGAAGGCTTGGAAGACCAGACTATGGGAATGGCTCTTCGTGCAAAAAAACTCATCGAAGAAAATGTAAAATATTCTAACGGTGAACCTGTAAAAGTTGTTATTGCTGATACAACTATCGGACGTGTTGCAGAAGCTGCAGCTTGTGAAGAAAAATTCAGAAAAGAAGGAGTAGCTGCTACTCTTACAGTTACACCATGCTGGTGCTACGGTTCCGAAACAATGGATATGGACCCAACAACAATTAAAGCTGTTTGGGGATTCAACGGAACAGAAAGACCGGGAGCTGTTTATTTAGCATCCGTTCTTGCTACACATGCACAGAAAGGTCTTCCTGCATTCGGAATTTACGGACATGAAGTTCAGGATTTAGATGACACAACTATTCCTGCAGACGTAGAAGAAAAATTATTAAGATTTGCTCGTGCAGCTGTTGCAGTTGCTACTATGAGAGGAAAATCTTACTTACAGATTGGTTCCATCTGTATGGGTATCGGCGGATCTATTATTGATTCTGATTTCATGGAAAGCTACTTCGGTTTAAGAGTAGAATCTGTTGACGAAGTTGAAATTATCCGTCGTATGACAGAAGGTATCTATGATGAAGCAGAATACCAGAAAGCTCTTGCTTGGGCAAAAGAAAAATGTGTAATCGGTTTCGATAAGAACCCTGATTTCGTTAAAAATAGTCCTGAAAAAGCAGAAGAACAGTTCGAATTCGTAGTTAAAATGGCTGTTATTATTCAGGAAATGATGAACGGTTGTAAGACACTTCCTGAAGGATGCGAAGAAGAAATGGTTGGACACAACGCTATCGCAGCAGGTTTCCAGGGTCAGAGACAGTGGACAGACTTCTATCCTAACTGTGACTTCCCGGAAGCAGTATTAAATACTTCCTTCGACTGGAACGGTGCAAGAGAACCTTACATCCTTGCTACAGAAAATGACGTACTTAACGGTTTAACAATGTTATTCGGTAAACTCTTAACAAATACAGCTCAGATGTTCGCAGACGTTCGTACATACTGGAGCGGAGATGCTATTAAGAGAGTAACAGGTTATGAAATTGAAGGCGAAGCAAAAGCATCTGATGGTGTTATCCACTTAATCAATTCCGGTGCTTGCTGTCTTGATGCAAACGCAGAAGCAAAAGATGCTGACGGTAATGCAGTAATCAAACCTTGGTATGAAGTAACTAAAGAAGATCAGGATGCTATTATGGCAGCTACAACATGGAACGCAGCTGACAACGGATACTTCCGTGGTGGCGGATACTCTTCCAGATTTGAAACAAAAGCTACTATGCCTGCGACTATGATCCGTTTGAACCTTGTTAAAGGTATCGGACCTGTAATCCAGATTGCAGAAGGATGGACAGTTGGTCTTCCTGAAGAAGTATCTGATACATTATGGAAACGTACAGACTACACATGGCCATGTACATGGTTCGCTCCAAGATGTGATGGAAAAGAAGGTTCCGCATTCAAGAGTGCATACGAAGTTATGAACAACTGGGGTGCTAACCATGGTTCTATCTCTTACGGACACATCGGTGCTGACCTTATTACAATGTGTTCTATGATGAGAATTCCTGTGGCTATGCACAACGTTCCTGAAGAAAAAATCTTCAGACCTAAGGCTTGGGATGCATTCGGAATGGATAAAGAAGGTGCTGACTACAGAGCATGTGCTACATATGGTCCTATGTACAAATAAGAAGAGCAAATATTTGAGAGTTTGTACTAACGGTTAAAAATTTAAAAAAGTCGGGAATCACCCGATTCCCGACTTTTTATTTTTTTATATTTAATTAAAAATTTCCTTTAATACAGATGATGAATTACTTTGGTCATTTGCCGGTTTTTCGCTGGAAACATCCGGATGGAAATATTGATATTGAATGGCTTCGTTTACTCCGGTAGACATAACCCCGATAAGAATGTTTCCTCCTTCCAGATACCAAACCTGTGTTTTGGCAGTAGACATATCGGAATCAAAACCGCTTTTACCGTATAGCTTGGTGGTTTGGTTTACAAGGTCGGCATATACAGATTCCAAATCTTCTTTGGATTCGGGAAGATACATCCAAGCCATGCTTTTAAGATTTTCTTCATCGTCAAACATATACTTGATGGTTCCCGGTAAACCAAGATATTCTTTTTCATAAAGATAGGTAGTGCCTTTGTAAGTGGAATAATAAGAATCTTGAAGTTCACCTTCCGAAGCCTGAACGTCTGCCAAAGAGCTTTCCCATGTGATTCCCGTAAAAGGACAGGTAACTTCCTTGGTAGCGGAAGAACAACCCAAAAGGGAAATGCTTGAAAACAGCAGAAGTGAGGCAATAAATTTTGTTAAATGTTTCATAATAACCTCCTATGATAGGCGCTTGTGGCAACCATTACTGAGAGTTATTGTACAATGAACTAAAACAAAAAGTAAACAAAATTATATGTTTTTTGTGCAAAAAAATGAAAAAAGTCTTAGAAACAGGGTTTGAAATGTAAAAAATGACTGAGATTATATTGACTGAGATAAAAGGAAATTGTATAATGTTTATAATAATTTAAAGTGGGACGGAGAATATATGTAGATATTGTTCATTCGTGTACAGGCAGGTTAATATACTAATGGACATGAAGTATGTATGTTGTATAAAGTTCGCTTTTTTTATGTAATAAACCATGGAGGTAGAATAAAGGTGGAAAAGATTAAACAAAACGCGTTTGTAAAAAAAGTGGGATTTAACAGAATTATTCTGGTTGCCGTAATGCTTTTAATGTACCTTGCATTCGGTGCAATGACCGGTGGTAAGTTCTTTACTGTATCCCGTCTTATGAACATTTTTAACTATGTATACTTCTTGGGCTTTCTTGCTTTAGGTGTTACATTTGTTATTGCAACAGGCGGTATCGACTTCTCTATCGGTCCGGTAATGTTCTGTTGTGCATTGGTTTCCGGATACAGTTTTTATAACCATGGAGTTCCTATGGGACTTGCATTGGTATTATGTATCTTAGTTGGATTGTTATTTGGTGTGTGGAATGGTTACTTAGTTGCTTATGTAAAAATTCCTCCATTTATCGTATCCATGGCATCCATGAACATGGCAAAAGGTATTGCGGCAGTATTTACAAAAACACAGTCTGTAAGCTGGCCACAGTCTTCTGAACCTGCAGGTTGGTACAGAACTTTTGTAAAGAGCGGAAGCTTCCCGACAGGTATTGTGCTTTTCCTTGCAGTTGCAGTTATTTGTGCAATTATTTTGAACAAAACAAAAGCAGGAAGATATATCCTTTGTCTTGGTAGTAACTCTGAAGCAGTTAGACTTTCTGGTGTAGACGTTAAAAAATGGACTATGTTGGCATATACTATTTGTGGAATTTTAGTTGGTATTGCAGCTATCTTCTATGTAGGAGCGTATACAACGGTTCAGCCTGGTTACGGTGATCAGTATAACAACGAAGCCATTGCTTGTTGTGTAATGGGTGGTACATCCATGGCCGGTGGTATTGCATCCATCGCAGGTACTGTAATCGGTACACTTATTATCTCCCTTTTACAGCAGGGTATTCTTGCACTTGGTTTCTCCAAAGACTATCAGTTTATTATTACAGGTTTCATTGTAATTGGTGCAGTTTACGCAGACGTTTCTGCAAGACGTAGAAAAAATTAATGTGATAGTACATAGAAAGGACGGGTAAGAATATGGGTGATGTTATTTTAACAATGAAAGGTATTGACAAATCTTTCCCTGGTGTTCATGCACTGGATCATGTAGATTTGGAAATTAGAAAAGGTGAAGTTCTTGCACTTATGGGAGAAAACGGTGCAGGTAAATCCACTTTGATGAAGATTTTAACAGGTGTTTATTCCAAAGATTCCGGTACTATTACATATGAAGGTAAAGAAGTGGAATTTAAAAACACAAGAGAAGCTCAGGATGCAGGTGTTGTAATCGTTCATCAGGAACTTAATATGTTAGGTCATTTGACCGTAGCACAGAACTTGTTTATCGGTAGAGAATTCAAAAACGGAATTAAAATCGATGACAAGAAGATGATTGAGGAATCTAAAAAACTTTTTGACAGATTAAATGTAGATATTGATCCTACAGAAATTATGTCTAATTTAACTGTAGGTAAACAGCAGATGTGTGAAATTGCAAAAGCAGTTTCCTTTGATGCAAAAGTTATCGTATTTGACGAACCTTCCGCAGCTTTAACAGAATCTGAAATTGAAGAAATGTTCAAAATTATCAGAGACTTAAAGAAAAAAGATATTGCGATGGTTTATATTTCACACCGTATGGACGAAATCAAAGTTATTACAGACAGAGTTACTGTAATGCGTGATGGTACTTATGTTGGAACATTAATTACAAAAGACTGTACAAAAGAAGATATCATCAACATGATGGTAGGTCGTGTTATTTATGAAGATCCTAAGACACACAGTATGGTACCTGCAGATGCGCCTGTAGTATTAAAGGTAGAAAACTTAAATGCAGGTAAAATGGTACAGAATGTAAGCTTTGAACTCCGTAAAGGTGAAATCCTTGGTTTCTCCGGTTTAATGGGTGCTGGACGTACAGAAACAGCCAGAGCATTATTTGGTGCTGACCCTAAGGAAAGTGGAGATATCTACATCAATGGTAAGAAAGTAGATATTAACTCTCCTCAGGATGCTGTTAATGCAGGTATCGGTTACTTATCTGAAGACAGAAAGAGATATGGTATCGTAGTACAGAAAACAGTTGCAGAAAATACAACTATGGCAACTATGCATGAATTTATGAGTGGTCTCTTTATTAATAAGAAGAAAGAAAAAGAAGTGGCTCAGAAACATGTTGATGCATTAGCAACTAAGACTCCTGGTGTAGATCAGTTGGTAGTTAACTTATCCGGTGGTAACCAGCAGAAGGTTGTTATCGCAAAATGGCTGACACGTAACAGTGATATCTTAATCTTTGACGAACCAACCAGAGGTATTGACGTTGGTGCGAAAAACGAAATTTATAAATTAATGAACAAATTGGCTGCTGAAGGTAAATCCATTATCATGATTTCTTCTGAAATGACCGAAATCTTACGTATGAGTGACCGTATCGTGGTTATGTGTGAAGGTAAGAAAACCGGTGAAATTGATATTTCAGAAGCAACTCAGGAAAATATCATGAACCTTGCAACCAGAGAAATTAATTAGGAGGATTAAGAAGATGGCAAATAAAAAATCTTTACTTAAAGGACGTGAAGCCATGGTAGTTGGTATCATCGTTGCGATGGTAGCAGTCTTCAGTCTTCTCAGTCCTACCTTTAGAACATATACAACATTCGTAAGTTTGTTAGACTGTTCTTACTATGTAGCTTTAATGGCAATTGGTGTAACATTCCCACTTATTACATGTGGTGTAGACCTTTCCATTGGTACGGGTCTTATCTGTTACGCATTGTTTGGCGGTTTCTTAATTGTACATAAAGGAATGCCTGTAGGTGTAGCTTTAGTAGCATGTGTTATCGTAGGTACATTAATCGGTTTATTAAACGGATATTTAGTAGCTGTAATGGATTTACCACCATTCTTAGCAACACTTTGTACATGTATGATTAACCGTGGTCTTGGTTCTTTATTATCCGGTGGTTTCGGTGTATCTTGGCCATCCGCATTAGAACCAGCAGGTTGGTTCAGAAGTATGTTCCGTATTAATAAAAACGGTACAGTTATTCCAGTAGGTATCTTTATTATTGTAGCGTTTGTAATTATTATGTCCTTCGTATTAAATCATACAAAAATCGGACGTTATACATTCGCTATTGGAAGTAACAAAGAAGCAACAAAATTAGCGGGTGTAAATGTTAAATTCTATCACATTGCAGCTTATACTATTTGTGGTTTCTTCGCAGGTCTTGCAGCTATTGCATACTCTGCAACTTATGTAACTATCTATCCTGGTTCCGGTGCAGGTTTCGAAATGGATGCTATTGCCGGAGCAATCGTAG
>JAFZGJ010000050.1 GCA_017555455.1 Lachnospiraceae bacterium | reverse complement strand
TTTTATGTTTTAAGGAGAAAAGTTATGGATTATTTATTGGAAGGTGTCCGCGCGTTATGTGATTTTAGCGGAGGCGGCTGGAAATCATTAGTAATGTTTGCTATTGGTATTCTTTTAATTTGGCTCGCTATTAAAAAGGAATACGAACCATCTCTGTTATTACCGATGGGATTTGGTGCTATTCTTGTAAACTTGCCATTATCAGGTGTTTTAAATCAGACAGTTGGTGGAATTCAGGCAAACGGTATCATTGAATGGTTATTTGAAGTAGGTATTGAAGCGTCAGAAGCTATGCCGATCCTTTTATTTATCGGTATTGGTGCTATGATTGACTTTGGGCCGTTACTTTCTATGCCATCTATGTTTTTATTCGGTGCAGGTGCACAGTTTGGTATTTTTGCTGCCATTCTTTTAGCAGCATTCTTAGGATTCGACATCAAAGATGCGGCAGCCATCGGTGTTATCGGTGCAGCAGACGGTCCTACCGCTATTTTAGTATCTCAGGTATTAAAATCCCAATATGTAGGTGCTATTGCAGTTGCTGCTTATTCTTACATGGCGTTGGTTCCAATTGTACAGCCATTTGCAATTAAATTAGTTACAACTAAAAAAGAAAGATGTATACATATGGAATACAAACCGGACTCTGTTTCCAAAACCATGAGAATTGTATTCCCAATCGCAGTAACCATGATTGTAGGGTTAGTAGCACCTCAGTCAGTTGCATTGGTAGGTTTCTTAATGTTTGGTAACTTAATCCGTGAATGTGGTGTTTTGGGAACCATGTCTGAAACAGCACAGAACCAGCTTGCAAATTTAGTTACTTTATTATTAGGTATTACCATTTCATTCAGTATGAGAGCAGAACACTTTGTACGTATTGAAACTCTTATGATTATGGTAATCGGTTTATTTGCTTTTGTGATGGATACTATTGGTGGTGTATGTCTTGCTAAATTTATGAACTTATTCTTAAAGAAGAAAATCAACCCAATGATTGGAGGTGCAGGTATTTCTGCATTCCCAATGTCTTCCCGTGTAGTTCAGAAGTTAGCGTTGGAAGAAGATCCATCTAACATTTTGATTATGCATGCAGCCGGCGCAAATGTATCCGGTCAGATTGCATCCGTAGTGGCAGGTGGTCTTGTTATTAACCTGGTATCTCAGTTCTTATAAGCGTTTGAAAGGAGAAGTTATATGAATCCGGTAGTATTTCAGGCATTAGATATTATGTGGAAAGGTATGTTAGGTATTTTTGTAGCAATCGTAGTTATTATGCTTTTTGTAATGATTATGGGAAAATTGGGACAGAAGAACGACTAATCATATAAAAAAATAGAGATAAGAGAGGTTTCGGAACGAAAATTTCCGAAGCCTTTTTTGTTGGTGTTGTTGAGTGTTAGATTGGGCTGTGATAGAATAAAAAAAGGAGGTAGCAGCTATGAATGGGGGAAATTTTAACATTATAACAGCAATCGAAACACTATTTACAAGTAATATTTCACTTTTTTGTATAGGGTTTATAGCCACCTTTTTAAATTTTGAATTTTTGAAAAAAAACCCATCAAAAATGAAGAAATGTGGATGGTTGGAGACTATATTATGCGGTGTATTGAATGGTATTATCATTGTATTTACCATTGCAGAAATAGGACTTGTGTCTCCTGCGTGGCTTATGGTGCTTTATCCGTTGATTATGGTATGGGAAATTTCCTTTTTTTCAGAAGATAACAGCAGTACTTATTATCGAATGTACTTAAAATATTTATTTAACTTTAGTTGTATTTATTGGTTTGTTACGAATTTAAGTGGTATGCTTACGGTTCGTTATATGAATTCGGTAATGAGTTTTTCTTTAGCTATGCTGACAGTAAGTGCATGGAGTTTATATTTATCAAAAAGCAAACGGTTTTCTATGAATAAGTTTAAAATGCTTCTTCATGAAAAGGCAGCGGGTAAGATTTTTTTTAATTATGTAACCATTTGCAATGCCTTTTTGGTTTTTTTTACTTGGAATTATAAGGTGTTTTCTCTGGATGCTTCTGTAAGTGTTGAAATGAAAAGAATATTTTGTGGAGAAATGTTCTTAAAAATAGCATTTATCTGGTGGAGTAGCAGGTTACTTTTTGAAATGATAAGCAATCAGTTAAGTTATGTAAAAAATGAAATTTATACAGAGAAAGTTTTAGAGAAGGAACGTTCTTTTAGAAATACAGTAATGAAAAAAGGAATTTTGAGTTTTGATGTTGATATTACAGAAGATGAGATTAGGGAAGGGAATGAGCATCTGAACAAAGAAATAAGGAAAGAGGTGAACGGTTATTTCGGAATGATTTCGTCCATATTGAAATGGGGAATACATCCGGAAGATAAAGAGGAATTTAGTCGTACCAACAGTATTGATATTATTAAGGAGCGTGTAGATACGATTCCGTATTACAGTCATCAGGTCCGTATTGCACCGAAAGAAATGCTTCGTCATTTTAAGTTATCCCAGGAATTAATGGATAGATATGTAAATACGGATAAAGAATGGGTGTGGCTGAAAATTGATTATATTTATACCCGGGAAATGACTACGGGAGATCTCAATGCGTATGTTGCTGTTTTTGATGTGGACTTACAGGTGGAACAGGGGGAACAATTAAGAAAATCAGCAACGACCGACTTCTTAACAGGAGTCTATAACAGAGCAACCATAGAAAAGAAAGTAAATGAACAGTTAGAAAAGAAGGTAGCCGGAGGAGCTTTCCTTTTAATAGATGTAGATAATTTTAAAAGTGTAAATGATGTTTTGGGACATCCGGTAGGAGATGAATTGTTAAAACAAATAGCCGGAATTTTAAAAGATTTTTTTAGAAAAGAAGATTATATAGGGCGTTTAGGTGGCGATGAGTTCTGTGTTTTTATGAAAAATGTTTCAGATAGGGAAGTCATTAAAGAAAAAGTCAATGGATTGAATGCAAGATGTCGTTTAGTTTATTGTGGCAGCAACGGAGAAGAAGTGAAAGTGTCCGTAAGTATTGGTGTAGCAGTTTGTGACCGACAGATTGACGAATATAAGAAGCTGTATACCTGTGCAGATATGGCATTGTATGAAACGAAGAAACGGGGAAAAGACACCAATACTGTATATAGCGAAGAAAAGGAAAGATAGATGAAAAAGAAACTATTTTGCTTAATTTTAGGAATTTGTATTATTTTATTCCCGACAATGGGTATTTACGCTACGGAAGAAAATAAAATACTGAAAGTAGGCTTTTATGAACAGGAAGGGTACTTTGAAAAAGGAAGCAACTTTTCAGGTTTTGGAGTGGAATATTTGAATTCTATTGCAAAATATACGGGCTGGAATTATGAGTTTGTAGAGGGAACCAGGGAAGAGTGTCTCCAATGGATAGAAAATGGAAATATTGATTTGTTTTTTCCTATTTATACCAATGCAGATATTCCAAATGTATATCTTTCCTCCAGAATTATAGGGGAGGATTATTGTTATCTTTACAAATCAAGTAATAATTTCGAGGTAAGTCACGAAGATTTTGAGATTTTTAAAGATTGTGTAGTAGGTGTAGTAAGTGGCAGCGGTATAGAAGAAAAAATAGAGGAGTACTGTGAAAAGAAAGGCTTTCGTTTTGACAGTATTGTGGTATACCCATCTTTGGAAGAAGTAAGACAGGATCTGGCGGATGGAAAAATCGATTTAATTGCAGCAGATTCCTATGTAAATCTTGAGAATATGGAGGTTGTGGGAAGCTTTGTCAGCGGTTTGATTACCTTTGCTTCGTCTCAGGAAGAAATAATAGCGGAATTAGATGCTGCAATGGATGAAATAAAGTTATCCAATCCGGGGTATGCAGAGGAGTTGAGAGCAAGATATTTTGGAGAGGGCTCTCAGAAGAATTTGGAGTATTCCGCAGAGGAAATAGAATTTTTATCCCAAGATTTAAAGTACAAAGTGGCTTTGTGTAAGGAACAATATCCTATTTCATTTTTTAATGAAGAAGGGGTGTATTGTGGAATTGCTGTGGATATTTTAACTACTGTAAAATACTATACCAATATCAGTTTTGAGTATATTTATGTGGATAGTTATGATGAAGGAGAGGAACTTTTACAGAATGGCAACGTAGATATTTTAGCTGGAACCGTGTTAGAAAAGCAGGATATTTATGATTTAAATGAAGCAAAAGAGAATGATTCTATTGCAGGTTTTTTTGAAATGGATTTGGCGTTTATCGGAAAAGAGGGAATAGACTTATCCGAAAAATTAAATGTTGCCATTTCTTCTTATATGGAAAAAAGCTTGTTGTATTTAGAGGAAAAATATCCCCAGTATAATTTTATTGTTTATGATAATGACGAGGCATGTTTTGATGCTATTGTAAATAAAGAAACCGAATTAGCCGTACAGACGGATACGAAGATTAATGAATTAAGTATTTATGATGAATACAAAGATATCCGAAAATTGAAAAACATTCCGGCAGATTTTATGGTAGCTTTTACTATTAAAGCTGAAGAACCGATGTTGGTGGATGTTATGAATAAGACCCTATCAGGTCTAAGTGAAGCCGCAATTTCCAATATTGAAAACAATAACATGGAGCATATTGAAAGGAAAGGAATGACCATAGAAGAATTTCTGGAATACTATTTCTGGGATATTATGGTAAGTGTTATTGTTGTGTTAGGTATTTTGCTGAGTATGATTATGTATGTGAAGTACAAACGGGAGCAGAAAAGCAAAGAAAAAGCATACAGGGACAGTGTTGCAGATATCAGCAGTATGGAAAAATTCCGTTTAGATATAGCGCCTATGATGGAAGGCAGCACAAAGGAGGGGTATTTTGCAATTACAGTGGATTTGGATAAATTTAAGGTAATTAATGATTTATATGGCTATGACCGTGGGGATAGAGTAATTGCGTTCTTAGCAAAAAAACTGAAAGAGGATTTAAAACCACAAGACTATATTACGAGAATCAGTGCGGATAATTTTTTGGTCTTTAAAGCAGAAAGCAATATCAATGAAATTTATCAATATTTGGATAGGTTTTTTAAAAAGGTGGATGATGAAATTGCACGGGTAGACCGTCATTTTCGTATGATTTTAAAAGCCGGAATTTACAGAATAAGAAAAGAGGATCAGGTACTTTCTAATATTATTGATAAAGCAAATTTGGCGAAAAGGAACATGAAAAAGAGTCATAGAAGCTCTTATAATGTATACAGTGATGAAATGCGACAAAAGAATATTGAGGATAAGAATATAGAAAATGATATGGAAGAAGCTATAAGAACAGGACAATTCCGTATGTATTTGCAGCCTCAGATTGATCTTGCTACAAAAGAAATTGTAAGTGCGGAAGCATTGGTGCGCTGGATACATCCGGAAAAAGGAATGATTTCTCCAATCAAATTTATTCCGGTATTCGAAAATAATGGTTTCATTACCCGTTTGGATTTGTTTGTCTGGGAAGAAGCTATTAAAACCATTAGCCGCTGGAAAAATGAAATGGTGCCTGCAGTTCCCATTGCTATCAATCTTTCACGTGTGGATATGGAACGTGAAGGTATGATAGAAAGCTTAATTGAGTTGATGAAGAAATATAAATTGGAAAGTGAATGGATTAAAACAGAATTAACCGAAAGTGTATACTTGGAAAATGAAACTTTAATTTTGGATCAAATGGTAAAATTAAAAAAATTTGGGTTTAAAATTGCAGTAGATGATTTTGGTTCAGGGTATTCTTCGCTTCATTTATTAAAATCTATGCCGGTAGATATTTTAAAGATTGATAAGAGCTTTTTGGATATTTCTCCGGATATGAAATCTAAGGAAGAAATATTAATTCGTGACGTTGTTGATATGGGAAAACATTTAGAACTTCAGATTATTATGGAAGGAGTAGAAACTCTGGAACAAAGTGATTTCCTGGAAGCAATAGGGTGTGATTTGGTACAAGGATATTATTATGGAAAACCAATGTCTGTTGAGGATTTCGAAAAGGAATTATTAAAAAAGAAAGGGCAGGAGGTAGTATGATATGAAAAAGATGAGAACTTTAGCTATTGTCATATTGCTGTCACTGTTTAGTATTGGAATCATAGGCTGTGAAACTGTAAATGAGAAAGCTGCATCGATAGCAGAAAACGATGAAGAAATGCATTTAGAGGCAGAAGAAGAAATGTTGGTTGCTGTAAATGTAGATTCTTCCGTGACTGTTACGGATTTACAGTGTGTATGGATGAATCGCAGCCAGTTTTGGGGAGGTTTGGTTTTTCAGGGGTTATTAATTGCGGACGGAAACATAGCAAATGTAAAACCTGACTTATGTGAAGAATATATTATTTCGCCGGACGGGAAGAAATACGTATTTATATTAAAGGATAATGTATATTGGCACGACGGTCAAAAGCTTACTGCAGAAGACGTGGTATGGAGTATAGAAACATCAACTATAACACCCCAAATGAATGGATATATTCAAAAGGGGATTAAAAGTATTAAAGGAGTAGCAGAATATCAGGAAGGAAAGGCAGACAGCATCAGTGGAATTTCTGTAGAGGGAAATGCTATTACCATTGAACTTTTAGAAAAAGATGGACAATTTTTGGCCTCTATAGCACAGCTTGCAATTTTGCCAAAGCATTGTTTTACCAATACACCTATGGAAGAATTAAATGCCTCCGAATTTTGGAAGCAGCCTGTTGGCAGTGGTCCTTATAAAGTGGAAATTGCAAATGACGGAACACAAGTATTATTTGTAGTTAATCCTCATTATACGGGGAAAATTCCCAAAATTAAAAAAATACGTTACAAAATTTTGGAGAATCCGGAAAGTGATGATTTTGATTTTACCATGACATCAGATCCTGTTACGGTTAATAAATTCATGAGTAATCCTAAATATGAAGTTGTAAAGACCAATAATTTGTACTATAGATATTTGATTCTGAATCTGGATGGCAGGACCGGAGAAAGAGCAAAACTTCTGCAGAAAAATAAAGTCAGACAGGCACTGGTTTTGGCATTGGACAGAAATCAAATTTTGAAAACTGTATATGGAGAAGCAGCAATCGGTATTGATGGAGGAATACCAGCAAGTGATTCCTGGTATGTGGATGAAAAAAAAGAAACTTTAAAATATAATTCGGTTCAGGCAAAACAGATACTGGAAGCAGCAGGATTTGACTTTGAAGAGACGGTTGTTTTAACCAGATATCATCAGGATGATATGTCTGTAAAATTATTGGAAGAGATTGCAAAATATTGGAATGCCGTTGGGATTAAAACCAGAATTGAACCTATTGATGCAACCCAAACTGATAAACTGTGGATAAATACGGATTGGTATGACATCGGTTTAAAAAATTTATCGGCAGTAGATTACATGGAATGGTATTATGAATATTCCAGTGAAAATCAGCTTTGGAATGTTATTTTAAACAGAAAAGAGTTTGATCCTATTATTAATACCTTAAATATTGCAGCAATGGCAAAAGAAAAAAATAAATTGTATGCAGGAATTCAGAGATTGGAGTCTGAATTGGTATATAAAATACCAATCTGCATTCTTCCTCAGTATGTTATCTATAACAAAGAGCATATTCAGATTCCGGATATGGAGTTTCCGAACATGTGGTATTATTTTGATTTAGATATCGCTGATTGGAAATTTAATAATAAGTGATGAATCAGGAGTAAATATGGCAAAAGATTTAAGAAGTACTGTTTTCAAGATGATGGAGCAGGATGTAGCAAAAGGAAATAAGAAGGTTTCTAAAAAGGAAACGGAAGTAAAAAAAGACAGAAAGCAGAATCCTAAAAGGGATGGTTTGACAAAGAAAGATAAGAGTATACAGGAACAGAATTTTGAAAAAAAACAATCCGGAAGGGATTTGAAACAAAGAAAGACGGGGTCAGAATATAAAAAAGAAATGAAAGAAACCGGTACAGAGGCTAAAGTCAAATCCAGATGCCCATATAGTAAAAAATGTGGTGGGTGTCAGTTTGTAGATATTCCGTATGAGAATCAGTTAAAGAAAAAACAGCAGAAGTTGCAGGAACTGTTAGGTGAATTTGGGAAAATAGATCCTATCATCGGAATGGATAATCCGGACCATTATAGAAATAAAGTTCATGCAGTGTTTGGACTTGACCAGAAACATCGTCCTATTGCCGGAGTCTATGAGGAAAAGACCCACAGAGTAGTAGATGTAGAAAGATGTTTCCTGGAAAATGAAAAATCTACAGCTATTATTCGTACTATTAAAAACATGATTCGTTCTTTTAAAATTAAGACCTATGATGAAGATACCGGATATGGTTTGCTTCGACATGTTTTAGTGCGTACAGGATTTCAGACAGGGCAGATTATGGTTGTGCTTGTGTTAGGCTCTCCGATTTTACCATCTAAGAATAATTTTGTGAAAGCCTTATTGAAGGAACATCCGGAAATTACCACTATTGTAGTTAATGTTAATAACCGTAATACAAGTATGGTGCTTGGTGATAAAGAACAGGTAATCTATGGAAAAGGATATATTGAAGATGTCCTTTGCGGTAAGACCTTTAAGATTTCACCAAAATCTTTCTATCAGGTGAATCCGGTACAGACAGAAAAGCTTTACTCAACAGCCATTGAATATGCTAAGTTGACCGGAAAAGAAACTATATTGGATGCCTACTGTGGTATCGGAACTATTGGTATGATTGCATCGGATAAAGCGAAAAGAGTCATTGGAGTAGAATTGAATTCCGATGCGGTAAGAGATGCCAGAACTAATGCCAAGATTAATAATATTCAGAATATTGAACTTTACAATAAAGATGCCGGGGAATTTATGGTTCAACTAGCGGAACAAGGGGAAAAGATAGATGTGGTATTTATGGATCCACCCCGTGCCGGAAGCGATGAGGCGTTTTTAAGTTCTGTTGTAAAATGTGCTCCGGAAAAAGTGGTGTATGTTTCCTGCAATCCGGAAACATTAGCAAGGGATTTGAAATATTTGAAAAAGAATGGTTATAAGGTGATGAGAATGAGAGGAACAGATATGTTCCCGCATACGGGCCATGTGGAGACTGTGGTGCAGTTAGTTAAAAAATAAAAATTTAAATTATGGCAAATGGATTAGAAACATTAAAAACGGGATGTTGCAGAGTTACAACATCCCGTTTTCTATTATTTCTTTACAATTTCCGTAAAGTATTCTTTGGTAAGTTTTACAACAACCGGACTTAAGAATGCAAGTGCAATCAAGTTAGGAATTGCCATAAGACCGTTTAAGGTATCCGCGATACCCCAAGCAAGGGTAAGCTCTACGGTACCTGCCATACAAGCAAATCCACAGAAGATAACCTGATATATTTTGGAAGCTTTATAGCCTAACAGATATTCCACACAACGGCTTCCGTATAAAGCCCAGGTAAGAACGGTCGATAAAGCAAACAAGGTCAGACAGATAGCAACTGCAACACCGGGAATTCCATGACCGAATACAGATTCAAATCCCATAATGGTTAAGTTGGCTCCAATATCTGTACCATATTCAATATTATCAATGCCTACACCAAGAAGAACAACCAAAGCAGTCATGGTACATACAATAATGGTATCCATAAATACTTCGAATACACCGTAGATACCCTGTTTTACAGGATGGTCAACATCTGCCGCAGCATGGGCGATAGGTGCAGAACCAAGGCCGGCTTCGTTAGAGAAAATACCACGACCCACACCTTTTGTGATAGCGGTTTTAATACCAACACCTGCCAGACCACCGGCTACTGCAGAAGGATTAAATGCACCAACAACGATTGCAGATAATGCTGCAGGAAGGGATGTAATGTTGCAAGCGATTACAACCATAGATCCGATGATATAGATTACTGCCATTACAGGAACTAATAAAGCACATACATCTGCTAAACGCTGGATGCCTCCAAGGAGAACAATAGCACAAATAACGGCACAAATAATGGAAACAACAAATGCGATAGTGATTTTCTGGGATTCTGTAGTAGGAATGAATCCGGCAATTGCAGTGTTAATTGTGCTTGCAATAGTATTAATCTGTGTCATGTTACCGATACCGAAAGCAGCCAATGCTCCGAATACTGTAAAAATGGAAGCAAGCCATTTCCAATTCTTACCGAGACCGTTGGTAATATAGTACATAGGACCGCCGACCCAGTCACCCTTTTCGTTACGTTCACGATATTTAATTGCTAAGGTTACTTCTGCGAATTTGGTACACATACCAAGAAGTGCGGATATCCACATCCAGAAAATAGCACCGGGACCACCGATAGCAATAGC
>JAFZGJ010000049.1 GCA_017555455.1 Lachnospiraceae bacterium | reverse complement strand
TTTCTGTATTAAGGGAATGTCCTTTTTGGTTATATAATCTGCAGAATAAAATGCAATCAGGTAGTATACTGCTGAGAATTTGTATACTCCAAGATTCATTCCATCGGGCAAAACAAAGAAGGACAACAGACCGAAAAGGTAAAGGAGGGCAGAGTCCTTTAAGTAATAGTGCATGACGAAAACTAAAAGGAAGCACCAAAATACAGCCCATAAAAACCAACAGTTAACCAGCAGTTTTTGGATAAAGTCTACCGCAAGAACAGGCAGTGGCTGATTGAGATAGCCTTGGATAATATTAGATATATAAGCATAACACAGCTCAAAAATTGTCCAAAAAAGAATGGGCGTAAGAAGGGAAATACTTCTACGTTTCAGCAAAGCTAACCGTGCTTGTTTTTCCTGTACACGGTCCATGCTTTGGCGTGTAAAATACCCGGAAATCAGCATAAAAAGGGGCATGTGGAAGCTATAAATAAATTGATATAGTTTATCCTGAAAATAAAGTGAGTTATCCCGGAAGGCAGCACCGCTTCCTGCTTGAATACAATGTGCAAAGACCATTAAAATAATAGCAAATCCACGAAGAATATCGGGGAGTAATAGATGTTTTTTTTCGTTCATGGCAAATCCTTGTTTGATTATTTTTTTGTTATTATATCACAGGTTTCTAAGGAATGGTAAATTGTAGAAAAGTAAAAATGAATTTTGTGTGAAAAGTGAAAATAAGACTTTACTTTTTATATAAAATTCTTGATAATAAATGTGCAATAAAAAAGAAGGTTAAAGTAAATATGAATACAAATAGAATGGCAGTAGAATTATACTTAATTCATACAGACTTTTTGGAGGAAGAACAGGTTTTTCAAAAAAAACTACATATGGTATCTGAAAAGCGTCGTAAAAGAGTTTTATCTTATAAGGTAAGAGAGGATCAGAAACGTTCTTTGGCAGCGGGTTTATTGTTGGAGCAGATTTTGAATGAAAGAGGTTTCAGCGGTGATATGGTTGTGGCGGATGAGAATGGAAAATTGTATTTGCCGGGAGTGGATAATTTCTTTTTCAGTCTTTCTCATTCCGGAGAATATGCGGCCTGTGTTGTCAGTGATGTTCCGGTAGGTGTGGACATTCAGCAAAAGAGAGAAACCAAGGCAAATATTGCGAGACGTTTTTTTCAGTGTCAGGAAGCAGAACGGATTGAGATGGAGCCAAAAGAAAGACAGGCAGATATGTTTTTCCGTTACTGGACCGGTAAAGAAAGCTATTTGAAATTGACGGGACAGGGAATTTCAGGTGGGTTAGACCGTTTTTTTGTGGACTTGGAAGAAAAGAAAATTATAGACAACTATAACCGGCAGGAAATTTATTTAAAAGAATACAAGTGTTTGGAGGATTATTATATTTCTGTGGCTTGTTACAGTAAAAATTTTGCTATGTTTGTGAAAAAAATATATTATAGATTGTAAAAATCTGTTTAGAAGGAAAGTTTTGAGAGCAAAACTTTCCTTTTTTCATATTTTAAAGAAAGGATATAAGGAGAATAGGTAATTTTGATAAAAATTACCGAAAGTTTAAATAATGGCAGAACGGATTATTATGGATGCAGGTCATGGAGGAAGGGATAGCGGAGCAAGCTATGGTGACAGAGTAGAAAAGGATGACAATCTTGCTATGACCTTGGAGGTGGGGAGAATTTTGGAGGAAATGGGGTTTGATGTGGTGTATACCAGAGAAGAGGACATTTATCAGGCTCCTTTTAAAAAAGCGACTTTAGGAAATGAATTGGGAGGTGATTTGTTTGTCAGCATTCACCGCAATTCCAGTGGTACTGCGAATCAGTATCAGGGAATTGAAACCTTAGTATATTCGGATAGTGGTTTTGCAAAAGAGGTGGCGGAAAATGTGAATGGGGAGCTGGAAGATGTAGGCTACATTAATTTGGGCGTGGAAGAACGTCCGGGATTAATTGTGTTAAATTCTACCCAAATGCCGGCAGTATTGGTAGAAGTAGGATTTATTAATTCTGATGCTGATAATGAACTTTTTTCTACCAGGTTTGAGGAAACGGCAAGAGCAATCGCAGAAGGAATTGCAGATAGCTTTGAGGAAGACTAGGAAGAAATTTTATGGAAGGAAATGGCAAGTTTTTGCAAAGTGATTCATATCTTTAAATACAATCTAAGGGAAACCGAAAGGAGCGGAAGACGTGTGAAAACACGGGGAAAGATATGAAAGAGAAAAATAAAATGGATTATGTAAAGGATATTCTGGTAGCCCTTTTTGGGGGATATACGGTTACCATTTTGGGAATTGTCATACTGGCATTTTTGTTGTTGATGATTCAAATTTCTGAAAACACAGTGGATATTGGAATTCTGGTAATTTATGTTTTGGCTTGCTTGTTTACCGGAGTGATTGTTGGAAAACGGACAAAGAATAAGAAGTTTTTATGGGGAATGACAAGTGGTATTATGTATTTTTTAATACTGCTTTTCATTTCCCTGTTGGCAAATCAATCTATAGAGAATGTAGGAAGTGATTTGCTGACTACTTTATTTATTTGTGCCGGAAGCGGAACTTTAGGAGGAATGATATCTTAAAATTTACAAATTACTTTTCCAAAAGGGGAAACTATGCTATACTATGCCAATGGAAAAAAGAAAGGAAAAAGTGCCTATTGGGCATAGACGTTGAAAAATGGATAAGAAAAAAGGATTGTTAAGTCTGTTTGGAATATTGATTGCTATTGTGGCAGGAGGCTATGTTTGCATTTTTGGAGTAGATGAAAATAAGGCAGGTTCCGCAGCTGCAATTAAACAGGGATTGGATCTTGCGGGAGGAGTAAGCATTACTTATCAGGTAGCAGGAGAGGAAGAACCCAGTCCGGAGGATATGGCAGACACAGTTTATAAGCTACAGAAGCGAGTGGAAGTATACAGTACGGAAGCCTTGGTATATCAGGAAGGAAACAACCGTATTAATATTGAGATTCCGGGAGTTTCGGATGCCAATACTATATTGGAGGAATTAGGGAAACCGGGATCCTTGGTGTTTGTGGATTCTGAGGGGAACGTAGTAATTGACGGTACCCAGATTAAAGAAGCCCAGCCTGCAACCCAGCAGGATTCCATGGGAAACAGTGAATTTGTAGTGGCCTTGACCATGACAGAAGAAGGCAGTAAAAAATTTGCTGAAGCTACCAGAAAAGCAGCACCTACGCAGGATATTATTTACATTATTTATGACGATGAAATTGTTTCTGCTCCTTCCGTGCAGTCAGAAATTACGGACGGACAGTGTGTAATTCAGGGAATGGCAAGCTATGAGGAGGCAGAAAGTCTTTCCAGTGTAATCCGCATTGGTGGTTTGAAATTGGAGTTGGAAGAATTATGTTCTAAGGTGGTAGGAGCCCAGCTTGGTACACAGGCAATTTCTACCAGTTTAAAGGCAGGGGCCATTGGCATGGTATTGGTTATGATTTTTATGATTGTAGTTTATGCCATTCCGGGTCTGGCATCGGCCATTGCCCTTGTAGTGTATCTTGTTTTAACGATTTTACTTTTAAATGGATTTGAAATTACTCTTACTTTGCCGGGAATTGCCGGAATTATCCTTTCCATTGGTATGGCAGTAGATGCCAATGTAATTATTTTTTCAAGAATCAGGGAAGAACTGGCAACCGGAAAAACAGTACGTTCTTCTATTAAAATTGGTTTCCAAAAAGCTTTATCTGCGATTTTGGACGGAAATGTTACTACTTTAATTGCCGCTTTGGTATTATGGTTTTTAGGAACCGGTACCGTAAAAGGATTTGCACAGACGTTGGCATTAGGAATTGCTTTATCTATGTTTACAGCCTTAGTAGTAACCAGAATTATTTTAAATGCTTTTTTTGCTATTGGAATCAAGGATATAAAATTTTACGGAATTGCAAAGCCAGTAAAGAAGATCGACTTTTTATCAAAGAAGGCCCTTTATTTTGGTGTTTCCATTGCTTTGATTGTTGTGGGATTTGTTTCCATGGGAATCAATAAGATGAGTACCGGAGATATTTTAAATTATAGTCTGGATTTTAAAGGTGGTACAGCGACCAATATTGTCTTTAATGAGGATTTAAGTATTGAAGAAATTGATACTTTGGTGGTGCCGTTAATTGAAGAAGTTACCGGTGGCGGTGGAGTGATTCCTCAGAAGGTTCAGGGAACCAATGAGGTTATTATTAAGACACGTACTTTGGAATTGGAAGAAAGAGAAAAAGTGAACCTGGTTCTGGAAGAGGAATTCGGAGTGGATGTTTCTAAAATTACGGCAGAAACCATTAGCTCTACCATTAGTGGGGAAATGAAATCCGATGCCATTGTAGCTATTTTAGTATCTACCGTTTGCATGTTAATTTATGTATGGTTCCGATTTAAGGACATCCGTTTTGGAGCCAGCAGTGTAATTTGTTTGTTACATGACGTGTTAATTGTGATTGCGTTTTATTCCGTGGCAAAAGTGTCTGTAAGCAGTACCTTTATTGCATGTGTGCTTACCATTGTAGGTTATTCTATTAATGCAACCATTGTTATTTTTGACCGTGTCAGGGAAAATATGGCAGAAATGAAACGAAAAGATGATTTGAAGGATGTAGTGAATTTAAGCATTAACCAGAGTTTAAGCAGAAGTATTTTTACATCATTAACTACTTTCATTATGGTAGCAGTGCTTTATGTTTTGGGAGTAACCTCCATCCGTGAATTTGCACTTCCTTTGATGGTGGGAATCGTATGTGGTGCTTTTTCATCCGTTTGTATTGCGGGAGCTTTATGGTACATCTTAAGATGTAAATTTGAAGTGAAAGAAAGCGACGAGTAAAGTAGAGGGCTGTTTTTCAACAGCCCTTTTATTGTAAGGAGAACATATGGCAAAGTGGTTTGTTTCAGCTAAAAAGGCAGATTTTAATGATATTGGGAAAAAATATCATATCAGTCCCGTGTTAGCAAGAATTATACGAAACAGAGATATTGTAGAAGAAAAAGAAATAGAAAAATATCTCCATGGTACATTGGCAGATACTTATGATGGTAGTCTTTTAAAGGACATGGATAAGGCCGTTTCTATTATTATGGAAAAAATCCGTACAGGGAAAAAAATCCGGGTTATAGGTGACTATGATGTGGATGGAATTTGCGCTGCTTTTATTTTAAAAAGGGGATTGCTTCTCTGTGGAGCAAAGGCAGATACGGTAATTCCTCATAGAATTAAGGATGGTTACGGAATTAATGAGCAGTTGATTCAAGAAGCTTATGAAGATGGAGTAGATACCATTGTGACTTGTGATAATGGTATTGCGGCATATTCTCAGATTGAATATGCTCTTTCTTTGGGAATTACCTGTATTGTGACAGATCATCATGAGGTACCTTACGAAATGGAGGGGGAAGAAAAACAGTATTTTTTACCTCCGGCAAAAGCGGTCATAGATCCCAAACAGATAGATTGTCCTTATCCTTATAAAAATATTTGCGGTGCGGTGGTAGCTTGGAAATTGGTATCAAAATTATGGGGAAATTTTACGGTATCGGAAGAAAATAAGCGGGAAATTCTGGAGTTTGCCGGAATCGCTACGGTTTGTGACGTGATGGAGCTTTTAGATGAAAACCGTATTATCGTGAAAGAAGCATTAAAAAGCATGAGTCATTCTGCTAATGTGGGACTTCGTGCGTTAATTCGGGTTCACGATTTGAATCCGGGAAATTTATCTGCATATCATATAGGTTTTGTACTGGGCCCCTGTTTTAATGCTACAGGAAGGCTGGATACGGCGGAAAGAACTTTAGAGCTATTGGAATGCAAAAGTGAAAGAGAAGCAATATTAATTGCATCCGGGTTAAAACAGTTAAATGAAAGCCGTAAGGAAATGACTGAAAAAGGGGTGGAGGAAGCCATTCTGAAAATAGAGGCAGAGGGATTGGATGCTGACAGGATTTTGGTGGTTTTTCTTCCGGATTGTCATGAAAGTTTGGCAGGAATTATTGCCGGAAGGCTTAGAGAAAAATATTATAAGCCGGCAATTGTTTTGACGAAAGCGGAGGATTGTATTAAAGGCTCCGGACGTTCTATAGAAAGTTATTCCATGTATGAGGAATTAAATAAATGTAAAGAGTTATTCTTGAAATTCGGAGGGCATAAGCTGGCAGCAGGAATGTCTTTAGAAGAAAAAAATGTGGAAAAATTGCGGAAAACTTTAAATCTGAATTGTAACCTGACAACGGAAGATATGGAAGAAAAGATAGTTATCGATGTACCCATGCCATTAGCCTATGTTACAGGAGATTTTCTAAAGGAATTGGAGCTTTTGGAGCCCTTCGGGGTGGGAAATCCCAAACCCGTATTTGCCCAAAAGAATTTAAAGTTTTTATCCATACGGATTATGGGAAAAAACCGGAATATGGCAAAGTTTAGTGTAGAGGATGAAAACGGACAACGATTTTCTCTTGTTTTATTCCGTCATTTGGAAAAGTTTTTAGAGGATGTAGGAAAAAAATATGGGAAAGAAACAATGGATTTATTTGTCAGTCAAAATAAAAACAGCGGAGTAAAAATGAATATTATTTACTACCCTTCCTTAAATGAGTATATGGGAAAACATGAAATTCAGTATGTAATACAGAATTGGAGTTGATTCTTAAATAAAGTATATTTTTTCTTATTTTTATTTTTATGGTCTTTAGATTTTTTTTAGAAATTGTACATATTTTGCACACAATTTGTTGCTATAGTATGTATCAGGATAGTTGATCACTCACTATCTCCCCCTCATAAGAAAGAAGCCCCCGTGAAAACGGGGGCTTCGTATTTTTTTGTAGATTTCTAAACAGAAATATGATATATTCAAAACGAAGTCAATTCAAATTCAGAAAATATCGAATCTTATTCAAATTTATTCATTTCAAATTTTTTCGAAAGTATTTTCAAAAGATTAATTCAAAATAAGAAGGAGGAATTTTTATCAGAAAAGGAAAGACACTTTTTTGTGGTCACTTATGGGAAAAAGGAGCCAGAGATAAAAATGAAGATTCTCTGGTTTTTTGGCATATGCAAAGAGGAAGGCAGAACAAAGCAGTAGCCGTAATTTGTGATGGAATCGGAGGATTTTTGCGGGGAGAAGAAGCAAGCTCCTATGTGGTAAGACAGATTGCCAACTGGTTTATGTCCGAAGGATATCAGAAAAAGGGAAGAAAAAGAAATCAGGCGTTGCAGCAATTTCTTTTTCAGATTCATGAGGAAATTAAGGAATACGGCAAGGAAAAAGGAAGTCCGTTAGGAACCACGGTGACCTTGGTTTTGATAGATAACTTTAAATTATATTGGTTTCATTGTGGGGATTGCAGGTTATATTTATCACGTGGTGGAAAGGTGAAAAAATTAACTCCGGACCATCAGGATGAAAAGGGGAATTTAAACCGGGCCATAGGAGCAGGAGAATGGCATGTTTTAGATTCCGGAAGTGTAAGAATCGGAAAAAAAGACAGGCTGTTATTATGCTCTGATGGTTTGTATCGGATGATGGAGAAAGAAGAATGGAAAATCTGGTTTGAAAAGAAAGTAAACAGTGATGAACAAGCAAGGCGTATGTTAAAACAGCTTTTTCAAAAGAAAATGGCAAAGGGAGAAAAGGACAATTTGTCAGCACTTTATTTTGGATATACAAAGAGGACGGAAATATAGGGGGAGACATTATGAAAAAAGTATGGAAACAGAGATATCAGATAATGGATGAGGTTGGTGAAGGTGGAAATGCCAAGGTTTATAAGGTTTGGGATATGATTTTAGAGAAAATCTGGGCAATGAAGATGCTGGAAGAAAAAAATATGCCGGTTTCATTGACTGTGAATGGGGAAGAAGAGGTAAATGAATTACAGGTGTTAAAAAGTATTTCTCATGTAAATTTTCCAAGAATTGTGGATGCTTTTGAAGAGGATAACAGAAAAATTTTGATTATGGATTATATTCATGGCGTTACCTTAGAGGAAATCATAGAGAAAGGACCTATGAAAGAAAAGGAAATTTTGTTTGTTTTGAAACAGGTGTGTGAAGCGGTTTTGTATCTTCACCACAGGAATCCTGTGCTGTTATTTCTGGATTTAAAGCCTTCCAATATTATGGTGGAAGAAACCGGTACAGTGAAATTAGTAGATTTGGGAAGTGTGACGGTAAAAGGAAGCAGAGGAAAAATCAGTGGTTCCTTTGGATATGCTTCTCCGGAACAGGTAAAGGTTCAAAGGGAAGGATGCTGTTTATTGGAGCAAAGTGATATATTTAGCTTTGGAATGGTACTTTATGCCATGATAACCGGAAATTGTCATCGGTTGCCTATTGTAGAGGCAGGTAGCCGGAGAGGGATTTATGTAAGGAAACGCAATTATAAAGGATCTGTTTTTGAAGAAAAAATATTAGAAAAATGTACCAGAGGAATTCCATTGAAGCGTTATGGAAGTATGCGGGAAGTGAAAAGTGAGTTGGAAAATTGGGAAAAAGGGTTAAAGAAAAAAGAAAGAATTTTCAAGTTTCCTGTCTTTGGTAAAAATAAAGAAAAGAATCGATGGTATCAGGAGAAAAGTATATTTTGTACGGAGGGAAGACACAGCTTTTTCATTGCAAAGAAAATACTGGTGTTGTTTTTATGTGGAATATGTTTGTTATGGGGGAAAGAAACATTGGCAAAGGAAAATGGGGAAGATGTTTTGGCGGTGATTGTAAGAGATACAAAATTCCGGAAAGTACTGGTAAAAAAAGGATGTGCTTATGAAACTACTTCTAATATCTTGCTGGAAATTCCCTGGGAAGAAATAGGAGGAAAACAGTGTCAGATTGTAGTGGAATGTGAGAATGAAGTTGGGGAGAAGAAACGGTTTTACATAGAATCTATTTATGCAAAATAAGGATAGGCAAATTTTTTATTTTTTAGTATACTTGAAAGTAGGAAATTAGGTCTTTCGAAAGGAGAGTATTTATGTATAGAGATAACACAAAAGTAATTCATATTGGAAACCGTAAAATTGGAGGAGGCAATCCTATTTTAATCCAGTCCATGACAAATGTTCCTACTGAAGACGTAGAAGCTTGTGTGGCACAGATTTTAAGATTGGAAGAGGCAGGATGTGAAATTATCCGTTGCACCGTGCCTACCATGGAAGCAGCAAAAGCGATTGGTGAAATTAAGAAAAGAATTCATATTCCCTTGGTAGCTGACATTCATTTTGACTATAAAATGGCAATTGCTGCTATGGAAAACGGAGCAGATAAAATCAGAATTAATCCGGGAAATATTGGTTCTAAGGAAAATGTGGCAGCGGTAGTAAAGGTTGCCAAGGAAAGAAATATTCCTATCCGTGTAGGTGTTAACAGCGGTTCCTTGGAAAAAGATTTAGTGGAAAAGTATGGAGGAGTTACGGCAGAAGGTATTGTGGAAAGTGCTTTGGATAAAGTCCGTATTATTGAGGAATTGGGCTACGACAACCTGGTTATTAGTATCAAATCCTCCGATGTTATGATGTGTGTGAAGGCTCATGAATTGTTGGCAGACAAAACACCATATCCGTTGCATGTAGGAATTACGGAATCCGGAACTGTTACCAGTGGTAATATCAAATCCTCTATCGGATTAGGAATTATTTTAAATCAGGGAATCGGAGATACCATCAGGGTATCTTTAACCGGGGATCCGGTAGAAGAAATTAAATCTGCAAAATTAATTTTGAGAACTTTGGGATTAAGAAAAGGTGGAATTGAAGTAGTAAGCTGCCCTACCTGCGGTAGAACGAAAATTGATTTAATTGGCCTTGCAAATCAGGTGGAAACTATGGTTTCAGGCTTTGATTTAGATATTAAAGTTGCGGTTATGGGATGCGTGGTAAACGGACCGGGAGAAGCTAAAGAAGCGGATATCGGAATTGCCGGCGGCATCAAAGAAGGATTATTGATTAAAAAAGGACAAATTGTAAAGAAAATTCCGGAAGAACAGTTATTAGATACTTTACGGGAAGAATTATTACATTGGAATGATTAATATATGAGTAAACAGTTTTTTGAAGTTTTTCCTACCTTACAACTGGATAAAAAGATGAGGACATTACTGGAAAGTACAGTGGTAGAACGTGTAACCAGTAACCGTGCCAAGGATATGTTGCGGGTGTATTTGCAAAGTGACCATTTGTTGCAAAAGGAATTGATTTGGGAAGTTGAGAATGAAATAAAAAAACAACTATTTCCAAGTCATCAGATGGAGATAAAAATACAGGATAAATATGCCCTTTCGTCACAGTATACTTTGGAGAATCTGATGGCTGCCTATCGTGACAGTATATTATTGGAGATTCAAAAATATAATCATGTACTGCATAGTATGTTTAAGCAGGCAAAAATGGTATATCCTCAGAAAAATGCCATGGTTTTGGAGGTAAAGGATACCGTATTGTATCGGGATTTACAGGAAGAATTAATTCGAATTCTGGAAAAAATCATTGTTGAGAGGTGCGGTATCAGTGCCTCTCTTTCTTTAGAGTTTGTAGAAGCGGAAGGCAGCAGACATAGAGAAGATGATGAAATTATGATTCGCCGTAAGGTGGCTGAAATTTCCCGGAGAGTGGCTGGAGCGGTCATGAATGGAGAAGACGGTGCTGACATTCCGAAAGAAGCTGTGAAAGATGATGGAGCAGAAAGTGATAAGGCAAATGGCGGAAAGAAAAATGAAACATTTGCCGATGGAAATGCGGGCAACGGAAAAGCATCGGATGCTAATAGTACGAAAGATATAAAGGGAAAAGAAGGCAAAGCGGATTACCGGCGTCCTCAAAATCTGAAGCATTCCGATAATCCCGATGTGATTTATGGAAAAGACTTTGAAGATGATGCTATGCCTATTTCTGAAGTTATCGGAGAAATCGGAGAGGTTACCATCCGAGGACAGATTATTGCTTTAGATACACGTGAAATCCGAAACGAAAAAACCATTGTTTTCTTTGATTTAACGGATTTTACGGATACCATGACCATCAAAGTATTTACCCGAAATGAGCAGCTTCCCGAATTGATGGCAGAAATCAAAAAGGGAGCGTTTATTAAAGTAAAGGGCATGGCAATGATTGATAAGTTCGATGGAGAGCTTACCATTGGTTCCCTGGTGGGAATTAAGAAAATTAAGAATTTTACCTCATCCCGAATGGATCACAGTGTAAAGAAGAGAGTGGAGCTTCACTGCCACACCAAAATGAGTGATATGGATGGAGTTTCCGAAGCAAAAGATATTGTAAAGCGAGCTTATGCCTGGGGACATCCTGCCATTGCCATTACAGATCACGGTGTAGTACAATCATTCCCTGATGCCAACCATGTGTGGGAAGATTTATGGAGAGCGGAAAAAGCGAAGCGAAAAGAAGCAGGTGAAGAAAATCCGGATAAGAATGACTTTTTTAAGGTGATTTACGGAGTTGAAGCTTATATCGTAGATGATTTGAACAACATTGTTACTAATGAAAAGGGGCAGTCTTTAGATGAAACCTTTATAGTATTTGACATCGAAACTACCGGTTTTTCACCGGTAAAAAATAAAATTATTGAAATTGGTGCCGTAAAGGTGGTAAAGGGAGAAGTGACAGACCACTTTTCTGTTTTTGTTAATCCACAGGTACCCATTCCTTATGAAATTACACAGCTTACAGGTATTAATGATGAAATGGTAATGGAAGCGGAAACCATAGAACAGGTATTGCCTAAGTTTGTGGAATTTTGTGAAGGGGCTGTTTTAGTGGCTCACAATGCCAACTTTGACATGAGTTTTATCAATGAAAATATCAGACGTCAGAAAATTAAAGTAAATTATACCTATTTAGACACCTTAGGATTAGCTAGAGTCCTGCTTCCGGGGCAGGCAAAGCACACTCTGGATGCAGTGTGTAAGACCCTGAAAATTTCCTTGGAAAATCATCATCGTGCGGTAGACGATGCAGGGGCAACGGCAGAAATGTTTATCCAATTTAGCGAGATGCTAAAAGAAAGAGCGATTTCTTCCATGGAGGAAATCAATTTGCTGGGAGAAGGAAGTGCGGAATCTAAGGCAAAGCTTCCCTCTTATCATGCGATTATGCTGGCAGAAAACAATACCGGGCGTGTAAATCTGTATACCTTGGTATCAGAGTCACATTTGACCTTTTACAATAAAAGACCTAAGATTCCCAAAAGTCTTTTTATGAAACATAGGGAAGGGATTATTTTGGGAAGTGCCTGCGAAGCAGGAGAATTATACAATGCTTTATTAAATGAAAAATCAGAAACCGAAATTGCCAGATTGGTGAATTTCTATGACTATTTGGAAATTCAACCTACAGGAAACAATGAGTTTATGATTTATTCCGATAAAGTAAAAAATGTAAATTCTATTGAAGATATTCAGGCAATTAACAAACGGATTGTGGATTTGGGTGAGGAATTTAATAAGCCTGTAGTGGCAACCTGTGATGTACATTTCTTGGATCCGGAGGATGAGGTATACCGCCGTATTATTATGGCAGGGAAAGGATTCAAGGATGCCGACGATCAGGCACCGTTATATCTTAGAACTACAGAAGAGATGTTACAGGAATTTGCTTATCTTGGCAGTGATAAAGCGGAAGAAGTAGTGATTACCAATACCAACAAGATTGCAGACAGAATTGAAACCATGTCACCGGTGCGTCCGGATAAATGTCCGCCGATTATTGAAAATTCAGACCAGGTGTTGACCGATATCTGTTATAACAAAGCTCATCAGATGTATGGGAATCCATTGCCTCAGATTGTAGAGGACAGGTTAAAAAGGGAGTTGAACTCTATTATTACCAATGGATTTGCGGTAATGTATATTATTGCCCAGAAATTAGTGTGGAAGTCTGTGGAGGATGGCTATCTGGTTGGTTCCCGTGGTTCTGTAGGATCGTCCTTTGTGGCCACTATGTCGGGAATTACAGAGGTAAATCCTTTAAGTCCTCATTATTATTGTACGGAGTGCTTTTATAATGATTTCACCTCAGAAGAGGTCAGGGAATATGCCGGAAGAGCCGGAATCGACATGCCGGATAAAGATTGTCCTGTGTGTGGAGCAAAGCTTCATAAAGACGGTTTTGATATTCCATTTGAAACTTTCCTTGGATTTAAAGGGGATAAGGAGCCGGATATTGACTTGAATTTCTCGGGAGAGTATCAGAGTAAGGCTCATAAATATACAGAAGTTATTTTCGGAGCGGGACAGACTTTCCGTGCCGGAACGATAGGAACGTTAGCAGATAAGACTGCTTTTGGTTATATTAAAAATTATTATGAAGAACGTGGAATCAAGAAGCGTACCTGTGAAATTAACCGTTTGGTAGGAGGATGTACCGGTATCCGAAGAAGTACGGGACAGCATCCGGGAGGAATTGTAGTTCTTCCGGTGGGAGAGGATATTAACTCCTTTACTCCTGTGCAACATCCGGCAAATGATATGACAACGGATACCATTACAACCCATTTTGATTATCATTCCATTGACCATAACTTATTAAAGCTTGATATTCTGGGACACGACGATCCTACCATGATTCGTATGTTACAGGATTTAACGGGATTAGACCCGGTAACCATTCCGTTGGATGATCCCAAGGTTATGTCCTTATTCCAAAATACCAGTGCTTTGGGGGTTACTCCGGAAGAATTGGGAGGATGCCCAGTAGGCTCTCTTGGAATTCCTGAATTTGGTACAGAATTTGTTATTCAGATGTTACTGGATACCAATCCCCAGACCTTTTCGGATTTGGTTCGTATTTCCGGACTTTCCCATGGTACGGACGTTTGGTTAGGAAATGCCCAGACTTTAATTGAGGAAGGAAAGGCAACCATTGCCACGGCTATTTGTACCCGAGATGACATTATGACCTATCTCATTAACAAAGGGGTAGAAAGTAGTTTGTCCTTTACCATTATGGAAAGTGTACGTAAAGGAAAAGGATTAAAGCCGGAATGGGAAGAAGCCATGCTTGCCAATAATGTACCGGATTGGTATATCTGGTCCTGTAAAAAAATCAAGTACATGTTCCCAAAAGCTCATGCTGCAGCGTACGTTATGATGGCGTGGAGAATTGCTTATTGTAAAGTGTATCATCCATTGGCATATTATGCCGCATATTTCAGTATCCGTGCATCAGCATTTTCTTATGAGATTATGTGTCAGGGAAAGAAACACTTGGAAGCAGTAATGGCAGATTATAAACGTCGCAGTGATTCTTTGTCCAAAAAAGAGCAGGATACCATGAAGGATATGAAGATTGTGCAGGAAATGTATGCCAGAGGCTATGAATTCTGGCCTTTGGATATTTTTAAGGCACATTCCCGTAATTTCCAGATTATAGATGGAAAGATTATGCCGTCCTTAAACAGTATTGACGGTATGGGGGAAAAAGCGGCAGATTCTGCTATGGAAGCAGCGAAAGAAGCAGCGAAAGATGGAGGTTTCCTGTCTAAAGAGGACTTCAGAAACAGGGCAAAAGTTTCCAAGACTATTTGTGATTTGATGGGAAGTCTCGGGATTTTGGGAGATTTACCGGAAACCAACCAGATCAGTTTGTTTGATTTTGGGATGTAATGACAGGAAGATATTAAGTAAATTAGTGTGATGATATAAAATGATAGGAGTAACAAATTATGAAAGAATTTATTAATACATTGGCAAGTAAAGAACCCACTCCGGGTGGAGGTGGGGCAGCAGCTCTGGTGGGAACTGTTGCGGCAGCCCTTTGTTCCATGGTGGCAAACCTTACTACCGGAAAGAAGAAGTATGAACAATATCAGGAAGATATTGATAGAATTTTGGTTTATTTGGAAGAAGCTATCGGGGACATTAACAGCTATATTGAAAAGGATGCGGATGCTTTCGGTCCTTTGGCAGAAGCCTATAAGATACCAAAGGATGATCCGAAAAAGGATGAAATTATGGAAAAAGCTCTGTTGGCAGCAGCTGTGGTTCCAATGGAGTTAGCGGGAAAGCTGTATGAGTTGATTCCGGTGATGGAAGAATTGGAACAAAAGGGAAGTAAAATGGCACTCAGTGACGTAGCAGTGGCGGCTGTTTCCTGTAAAGCAGCTATGGAAGGTGCGGTAATGAATGTGTATATTAATACAAAATCCTTGACCAATCCATTAATTTCCAAGGGATTAAATAAAAAAGCCATGAAATTGGTAGAAGATGGCGGCAAACGATGTCAGGAAATTTACGATAGAATTCAGAAAATATTGGTGGGAGAAGTATGAAAGAATTAAGAGGTATGCCGGTTGCAAAGGCTATTTTGGCAGATTTGCAGGAACGGGTAGATAAATTAATTGAAAAAGGTGTAACTCCAAAACTGACAGTAGTCCGTGTGGGGGCAAGAGAAGATGATTTATCTTATGAAAGAGGAATCTATAAGCGATTTGAAGGTGTGGGAGCAAAGGTAGAAACCATGGAACTGCCTTTAGCGGTTACACAGGAAGAATTGGAAAAAGTTATTGTGTCTTTGAATGAAGATGTTTCTGTGCATGGAGTGTTAATGTTCCGACCATTACCTAAGGCTTTGGATGAAACCAAGATCAAATCTTTGTTAATGGAAGAAAAGGATGTAGATTGCCTTACCAGTGCTAACGATGCCCATTTGTTTGCCGGAGATAAAAAGGGATATCCTCCTTGTACTCCTCAAGCGGTGATGGAGATTTTAGACTATTATGATATTGATTTAACCGGAAAAAAGGTAACCGTAGTAGGGAGAAGTATGGTGGTAGGAAAACCGGTAGCGATGCTGTTGCTTTCAAAAAATGCGACTGTTACTATCTGTCATACGAGAACACAGAACTTACAGGAAGAATGTAAAAATGCAGATATCATAGTTGCCTGTGCGGGTGTCCCTAAAATGATTACTTCAGAGTTTGTCCGTGAGGGTCAGGTGGTCATTGATGTGGGAATTCATATGGTAGATGATAAGCTTTGTGGAGATGTGGATTATGACAGTGTGCGTGAAATTGTAGATGCCATCACTCCGGTTCCGGGTGGGGTAGGAAGTGTGACAACTACGGTGTTGTTGAAGCATACTGTTATGAGCGCGCAGAGAAGATTGAAATAAGTTTTGGGAAAGGTGTAGAACGAATAAAAGGGTGCAAGCTTTCATAATTCAATAAAGACTTTGCACCTTAGATAATGTTTATTAGTTACTGTTTGATTAATGGAATTTCTATATATAATTGGTAATGTGAGATATAGGTTTTAATGAATTAGATGTAAATAGAAAGAACACAGGAATTAATCTTCTTTTTCCTTTGGAAATTCAATTCCAAGTATTTCCATTAAACTTCTGTATGCTTCTAATTCTGTACTGCCTCGTTGAGCTTCTTTAATTAAAAATCTTTGCATTTCTTCTTTAGTCATTGGTTCACAACTCACTTTCGCCACCACCTTTCGATAGTGATATTATATCATAGTGCAAAGTCATTATTCAATTATCAATGTACGAAAAAGTGATGAATATTGATGTATAAGAAGTAAACTGAGCCAAGTAGTGGTAAATGTTATAGAAAATAAAAGAAAATGATATTTTGTTAAAAATAATTTATAACTTTGACAGGATTTTGTCAATAGATATTTTAGGGTAGTATTTTTATACAATGAAAGGAAGTAAATATGGTAGAATTTATTTTTGGTCTTGTGATTTATTTGTTTGTAGCAGCAATCATGTTTGGTATTGGTATTTCACAATATAAAAGTAAGAAGCCTGTGGGATTTTATTCCGGAGAAAAACCGCCACTGGAAAGTGAACTGACGGATGTGAATGCATGGAATAAGAAGCATGGGAAAATGTGGATATTGTATGGTGTTATTATTATAGTGTCGTATTTGTTGGGAATTCCGTTTTTAATCGCAGACAGTGTATGGAGTGTTTTACCTATGTGTGGAGGAATTATTGTACCGATACCATTGATGATTCGTTATCACCATAAGTTGATTAGGGAATATACGAAATAGTAATAAACTGGTGATTAGAGGAGTTTCAGCTTTGGCAGAGGTCGCGGTGGTAACGCGGACTACAGTTTAAGACATGTTCGCGGGAAACTAAACTGTAATTACATTATGTGTGTTACTCAAGAATGCGGGAATTTACAGTCTATAAGTGTTTACACTTACTAGAAACTTATATTTAGGTCGCGGAGATTTATAAAATTACAGTTTTTATAGTTCCTCGCGTCAAATTAACTGTAATTAGATTCTTTGTATTACTTAAAAGCTTGAGTGTATACCTCTCAGAAGCGTTT
>JAFZGJ010000048.1 GCA_017555455.1 Lachnospiraceae bacterium | reverse complement strand
GTCATTTAAAATGGCAGTTAAAATCAGATTAAGAAGAATGGGTTACAAAAAACATCCAGTTTACAGAATCGTAGTAGCAGATTCCAGAGTAGCAAGAGACGGAAAATGTATCGATGAAATCGGAACATACAATCCAAACGTACAGCCAAGCGAAATCAAAGTTAATGAAGAATTAGCAAAAAAATGGTTAGCTAACGGTGCTCAGCCAACAGAAACAGTTGCAAAACTTCTTAAAGTAGCTGGTATCGAAAAATAAGTCATATAAGACTTATCGAACCGGGAAAAACGCTTTTGGAGGTTGATTATGAAAGAATTAGTTGAAGTTATCGCAAAAGCACTTGTTGATAATCCTGATGAAGTGGTTGTAACGGAAAAGAAAGAAGGAAGAAACATTAAAGTGGAACTTCATGTTGCACCTGCTGATATGGGAAAAGTTATCGGTAAGCAGGGTCGTATTGCAAAGGCAATGCGTACTGTTGTTAAGGCTGCCTCTTTGGGAGATAAAACAAAGGTAGACGTTGATATAATTTAACAGAAATGAAAGGTACTTCTTAGGGAGTACCTTTTTTGTAACGGTTCCGTAAAAAGGTAAACTGTTTCATTTTTACAAGGAAAGTTGAGAAATATATGGAAGACAGATTTCAGGTAGGTGTCATTACATCGACACATGGCATTAAAGGAGAAGTGAAAGTTTTTCCTACTACAGATGATGCCAAACGATTTAAAAAAAATATGGAAGTGATTCTGGACACGGGAAAGGAAGAACTTCTTCTTACAGTAGAAAGTGTTAAGTTTTTTAAGCAATTTGTAATTTTGAAATTTAAAGGTATTGATAATATTAATGACATTGAAAAATATAAAACGAAGTCCTTATATGTAACCAGAGCTAATGCAGTAAGATTAAAAAAAGATGAATATTTTATTGCAGATCTTATAGGAATGGATGTCTGGGAAGATAATGGAGAAAAATTAGGCGTTTTCAAAGATGTGATTGAAACAGGAGCCAATGATGTTTATATTATCACTTTGGAAGATGGAAAAGAATTGTTAATTCCTGCAATCAAAGAATGTATTTTAGATGTGGATGTTGAAAACAGACAAATGAAAGTCCATGTAATGGAAGGATTGAGAGATTAATGAATTTTCATATACTTACCCTGTTTCCGGAAATGGTAATGCAGGGCTTAAATACCAGTATTATAGGACGTGCCTGTGAAAAAGGATTATTATCCATAAATGCTGTAAATATTAGGGATTTTACCACAGACAAACATAAAAAAGTAGATGACTATCCTTATGGAGGCGGTGCAGGGATGTTGATGCAGGCACAGCCGGTTTATGATGCTTATTTACATGTGGTAAATCATATGAAAACCAGACAGCGTCCACGAGTAGTATATGTAACACCACAAGGAAAAGTATTTAATCAGGCAATGGCAAAAGAAATGGCAATGGAACATGATTTGATTTTGCTTTGTGGTCATTACGAAGGAATTGATGAACGGGTACTGGAAGAAATTGTTACGGATTATGTATCTATAGGAGACTATGTGCTAACCGGTGGTGAGTTACCTGCCATGGTAATGGTAGACTCCATTTCCAGAATGGTTCCGGGAGTGTTAAGTAATCAGGAATCCGGAGAAACGGAATCCTTTAGTGGTAATCTTTTGGAATATCCCCAGTATTCCAGACCGGAAGAATGGAATGGAAAGAAAGTACCGGAAGTACTGCTTAGCGGACATCATAAAAATATAGAACAATGGAGGTTGGAGCAGTCTGTGGAACGTACCAGACAGAGACGTCCTGACTTATATGAAAAGTATGTAGAAGAGCAAAAAAGGTTGGAAGAATTAAATCCGAAAAAGAAAAGTAAAAGAATGAAAAAGCAAGAAAATAAACAGAAAGATATTAGCGAAACGTATAAATAACATTTCTATTTTATAATGGGAAAGTGTGTTGAAAATATGATAGTATAATGTTACAATGCAGTAAAGGTAGTACAATAAAATATAAAATCAAGGAGGAGTTTCCAATGAAAAAGAAGAAAGGTCTTGGACTTCGTAGTTTTCGGACAGAGTTGTTATTAATTTGTATTGTACCGTTAGTTTTACTTGTAGCTGTTATTATTTTAGCGGCAGCTTCCAATATGAAAGAAGGAATGCAGCAACAGGCATTACAGTCATTACAGTCATCAGCCACAGCAGTTAGAGTTTCTTATGAAAGTTTAAATAATGGGAAATTTTACATAGACCAAAGTGGTGATTTGATGAAGGGGGATTATAATATCACAGAGAATATGACTAAAATAGATGAATATACAGAAGGACTGTCTACGGATGTTACTTTGTTCTTTGGTGATACACGTATGGCAACCTCTCTTTTGGATAAATCGGGTAATCGTATTGTTGGTACACAGGCCGGTGAGCAGGTTATAGAAACCGTGTTAAATAAAGGACAAATATTTACTTCTTATAATACAGTAATTAATGAAAAAAATTATTATTGTTATTATATGCCGTTAAGGGAATCGGATGGTGAAATTGTAGGTATGGTTTTTGCAGGCCAGCCAAGTGAAGAAGTAGATGAATTTATTGCCTCAAAAACCTATTCTGTAATATTAATTGCAGTTATCTGTGCAGCATTTATTTCTGTTGCTGCAATTCTTATTGCAAGCAGAATTGTAAAAATTGTTGTGAGTATTGAAAATGGATTAAACGATCTTTCAGAAGGTAATCTTACTTCTGATGTTGATGCCAAGCTTTTAAAACGTAAAGATGAATTTGGTAGTAGTGCCAAAGCAATGGATAAATTGCAGAAGGAGCTTAAAAAAATTATTGGAAATATTCAGATATCTGCCAAAGAAGTATTAAAAGGCGGAAATGATTTGGAAAATATTGCAGCTCAGACAAGTACTGCTGCAGATGAAGTAAGTACTGCGGTAGAAGACATTTCTAAAGGAGCACAAGCTCAGGCGGAAGATACAGAGACAGCAACCACACAGGTTGATCATATGGGAAAACTGATTCAGGACATTGTTAATAATGTGGCAAGATTAAATGAAACTTCCGAAGTTATGCAGACAACAGGCGAAGCTTCTGCAAAGACCATGGAAGAATTAAGTGAATATAATGATAAGACAGTAGCGGCAGTATATAAAGTGTCTGAAAATGTGAAAGCAACGGATGATTCTGTGAAAGAAATTGCATTAGCAGTAGATTTAATTACCAATATTGCAAGTCAAACAAATCTTTTGTCCCTAAATGCATCCATTGAGGCTGCAAGGGCTGGGGAAGCTGGAAGAGGTTTTGCTGTGGTAGCATCTGAAATTTCAAAACTTTCTGATGAATCTAATGCTTCTGCACAAAAAATTCAGGAGATCATTCAGGTTTTGGCAAATGACTCCAAGAATTCTATGGGATTAATGGAAGAAGTAAAACACACTTTAGAGCAGCAACAAGAAAAGCTTGTAGTAACTAAGAAGCAGTTTGAAGATGTTATTAAAGATATTGAAACATCAAGAAGAGATACTAATACTATTAATGAACAAACACAGGAGTGTGATAATGCAAGACAGAATGTAGTCGGCATTATTGAAAATCTTTCTGCAATATCAGAAGAAAATGCAGCTGCGACAGAGGAAACAACAGCCTCTATGGAGGAATTAAATTCCAGCATTAGTTTTGTGGCAGATTCCGCAGTAACATTGAAAAATTTAGCAGTTTCTTTAAATGAGGATATTAAGTTCTTTACCTTATAGAAAAAGGAATAAAAAGGAGCAAACTGTATCACTTTATATAGAATAAATTTTAAGAAAAAAGCTTGATTTCTATATGAAAGCATGATATACTATCACAGTTGTTAAGAATCGATGGTCCTCTGTTGCAGAAAGCATTAAGAACATCCGGAGAAAAGGAGAATAAACATGAACGAAATTATCAGAAGTATCGAAGCAGAACAGTTAAGAACTGACGTAGCAGAATTTGCAGTAGGTGATACTGTAAAAGTTTACGGTAAAATCAAAGAAGGAAACCGTGAAAGAATCCAGGTATTTGAAGGTGTTGTATTAAAAAGACAGGGTGGAAGCAACAGAGAAACTTTCACAGTAAGAAAAATGTCTAACGGCGTTGGTGTTGAAAAAACTTGGCCAGTACACTCTCCTAACGTAGAAAAAATCGAAGTTATCAGAAGAGGTAAAGTAAGAAGAGCTAAATTAAACTACTTAAGAGATAGAGTAGGTAAACGTGCTAAAGTTAAAGAATTAGTAAGATAATCTAATAATTTACACGAAAGTTCATGGGCTGTCACATTTCAGGTGGCAGCCTGTTTCTTTTTTTGAACTGTCGTGATATACTAAGTAGGCATAATTTATATAAAAGGTGAGTTAAACAAATGAGAAGCAGAAGGGGATTAAATTTTGCCAGAAAAAGAAGAAATATGAGTGCTCATGTGATGAAAGAAATTATTAGTTGGATGACTCATATAGGAATTGCAGTTTTTATTGCCTTCATTTTAGTGTATTTTGTAGGAATGAGAACCGGTGTTATTGGAGTTTCCATGGAAAATACTTTATATAGTGGACAACAGGTATTGGTAAATCGCCTTTCCTATTTAATTTTTGGTCCTAAGGAGGGAGATATTATTGTATTTACCCCCAACGGAAACCGTAATACCCATTTTTATGTAAAAAGAGTAGTTGCAACACCGGGAGATGTGGTGTGGATTAAGGATGGAAAATTGTATGTAAATAATTCCATCGTGGATTATGGATATGATAAAATTATGGATGCCGGAATTGCAGAGAATGAACTTACTTTGGATGAGGATGAATATTTTGTAATGGGTGATAACTGTAATAACAGCGAAGACAGCCGTTCCGGAAATATAGGTCCGGTTTCGAGAGATAAGATAGAAGGAAGAGCCTGGTTTGGCTTAGGAAAAGGTGTGTCCTATTCCGGCTTTATCAAATAGAAAGGGAGAATAAAGTATGAATTATCAGTGGTATCCGGGACATATGACAAAAGCAAAGCGTCAGATGCAGGAAGATATTAAATTAATTGATTTGTTGATTGAGTTAGTTGATGCGAGAGTTCCTTTAAGCAGCCGTAATCCTGATATAGATAAATTAGGTGCAAATAAAGGAAGAATGGTATTGCTTAATAAGTCTGATTTGGCAGATCCGAAAGGCAATCAGGCATGGATAGAGTATTTTAAAAAGCAGGGAATTACTGTTCTTGAAATAAATTCCAGAACCGGAAGCGGAATGAAATCCATTCAAAAAGCAGTGGATGAGGCCTGTAAAGAAAAACGGGAACGTGATAAAAAGAGAGGAATTTTAAATCGTCCCATTCGTGCTATGGTGGTGGGAATTCCTAATGTGGGTAAATCCACGTTTATTAATTCTTATGCCGGAAAAGCTTGTACCAAGACAGGGAATAAGCCGGGAGTTACCAAGGGAAAACAATGGATTCGTCTTGGAAAAGGATTGGAACTTTTAGATACACCGGGAATTTTATGGCCCAAATTTGAGGATCAGGAAGTGGGAATGCGTCTTGCTTTTATCGGTTCTATCAATGATGAGATATTAATTGAAGATGAATTGGCGATTGATTTAATCAATTATTTGAAAAACAGATATCCGTCTGCAATAGAAAAACGATTTAATATAGAAAACAATGAAAATCCAACAGCAACATTGGAACTGATTGCAAAAGCCCGTGGATGCTATAAAAAAGGGCAGGAAATTGATTATACAAAAGCAGCTTCTATTTTAATAGATGAATTCAGAAGCGGAAAATTAGGAAAAATGACTTTAGAATATCCGGATTTAATAAGTCAGGAATAAAAATTCTATCTATGCCAATGCAGTAAGCTAAGCATAACGGAAGGAATTAATGGAAAAATGAACAAAATTTTAAAAGAAATTTTAAGCACCAGCGTATATTTATTGGTGGTATTATTAATCACCTATTTAATTGTTAATTTTGTGGGACAACGGACGGAAGTTGTGGGAAGCTCCATGGAAAGTACTTTAAGTGACGGAGACAATTTAATTGTAGATAAAATCACTTATCGTTTTAAAGAACCGGAAAGATACGATATTATTGTGTTTCCGTTTCAATATGCAAAAAACACTTATTATATTAAACGAATTATAGGAATGCCGGGCGAGACCATAAGAATTGATTCGGATGGAATAATTTATATTAATGATAAAGAATTGACAGAATTTTACGGAAAAGAAGTAATTGATGATCCGGGAATTGCACGAAATGAGATTACATTAGGAAAAGATGAATATTTTGTTATGGGAGATAACCGTAATAACAGTACCGACAGCCGTGATCCCAGTGTAGGAAATATCCGTAAAAAAGATATTTTGGGAAGAGCCTGGTTACGGATTTGGCCACTATATGAGTTTGAATTGTTAACAGATAACTAAGAACTTATTTAGAAAATAAAAAGTAAATAAGTGGTGAGAAGAAATTATGGAAGAAAAAATAGGAATTATTAAAGAAAAATTTGCGTCTGCGGCCATAGAAGAATTAACCGGTGTGATTGAATTATATCAATCTGATTTACGTTCAGGTGTTCAAAAAGAAATTGAAAAAGCATATAAGAAAATAGAGGCACTGGAGAAGGAAAAAAGAAGAACGGATGCTTTGTGGAAGTATGAAAGAAAATATGCTTCCTATAGTCATATTTGTGGTATTGATGAAGTGGGAAGAGGTCCTTTAGCGGGACCGGTAGTGGCAGGCGCAGTTATTTTACCTAAGCATTGTGATATATTATATATTAATGATTCCAAAAAGTTATCAGAGAAAAAAAGAGAAGAACTTTATGATATCATTATGGAAAAGGCGGTTAGTGTAGGAATCGGTTATGCCTCTCCGGAAAGAATTGACGAAATCAATATTTTACAGGCTACTTACGAAGCTATGAGAGATGCTATCAGTAATTTGTCGGTTTCACCCGATATATTATTAAATGATGCAGTTACGATTCCGGCTGTTAATTGTAAACAGGTTCCCATTATTAAAGGAGATGCTAAAAGCATTTCCATAGGAGCAGCCAGTATTATTGCCAAAGTAACCAGAGACCGTTTGATGGTAGAATACGATAACGTCTTTCCGGAATATGGTTTTGCATCCAATAAAGGATACGGTGCAAGCGTGCATATTGAAGCATTAAAAAAATATGGACCAACACCAATACATAGAAGAAGCTTTATCAAAAATTTTTTGTAGGGTAAAATATGGCTATTGATTTATTAAATTCTTTTTTGCAAAGGAATCAGAATGTTACTTCCAATCAAAAGGGTGCGGCGGCTCAGACCACTCAGACAACGATGACAGGGCAAACTTTGCCACAGAATTTGCAGGTGATGCGGGCAATAAGAGCATTACAGGCGGGACAGACCATACAAGGAGAAGTGGTCGCTATCAAAGGAAAAGATGTTCAGCTTGCTATTTTAAAAGATGTAATTATAGATGCTAAATTGGCCGGGAGCATGAATTTGACACCGGGGACTATTATGCCCTTTCAGGTTAAGACGAATAATAGTCAGGGATTATCACTGATTCCACTTTTTACCAATATAGCGGCAGATCCTAATGTCTTAAAAGCATTAGATATGGCACAGATTCCTGTTAATGACAGGTCTTTGGAAATGGTACAGACGTTAATGGAAAAAGGGATGCCCATAGATAAGCAATCGGTACAGGAAATGTATCGGGAGGTTATGAATTTTAAAGAAATGCCGGTAAAGGATATTGTAACTTTGCATCAGATGGAAGTTCCGGTAAATAGGGATAATCTGACACAGCTTTCTTTATATCAAAATAATCAGCATTATTTAAAGGACACCTTTTCTGATATGGGAAGTGCCATAGGAGGACAGTTAGAACATCTGATTGCAGAAGGAAAGACGGAAAGTGCATTAAACGTTGTAAATCAAATACAGCAGTTATTTCAAGGAATGCCGGAGGGAATGCAAAAGGGAGATGACCAAGCAACCGTTTTAAATGGTCAGCAGTGGGATAATTCAGTATTGTCGGAAACGGATAGTCTTGAGGCAAAAAATCAAGGGAAAGCAGTAACTGTTATTTTGACTGAAGATCTGCTGTTAAAGGAAGAAAATACTGCCCCAAGGGAAACAACTTTGCGGGAAGCATTGCAGCAAATGGATGAAACGGGAAAACAGACAGCGGGTAGTGTAAATTCCAATGAGGACGTAGCTTCGAATATTGAAAAACAAAAAGAATCCAATATATACTCACAGACAACAAAGGATGCTGTTGATTGGAAGGATTTAACAGAAAGTTTGTTGAAGGAAAAAGAACCCGGGAAAATATCCCGGATGTTTGAAAAAATCTGGAACAAAGAAATTGCAAAAAACTGGCTGTTAGAGCCGGAAAATGTAACGGATAAAAAGAATGTAAAAGAATATTATGAGAAACTGACAAATCAGATTAAACAATTGGAAAAAATTTTTGAAAACGGAACTTCCATGAAGAATCCTGCAGCAAAAGCAATTCAGAATACAGCATCAAACCTGGATTTTATGAATCAGTTAAATCAGTTGCATGCTTATATTCAACTGCCTTTGAAGATGGCTAATCAGAATGCTCATGGTGAGTTGTATGTTTTTACAAATAAAAAGAATCTCACAAAACAGGACGGAAAAGTAACGGCACTTCTTCATTTGGATATGGAAAATCTGGGAAAAATGGATGTATACGTAGCACTGGAAAATAAGAAAGTAAATACAAACTTTTATCTGGAAAAAGAAGAGTATTTGTTTTTTTTAGAGGCACATATGGAGCTGTTAACCACCAGATTAAATAAAAGGGGATATGACTGTGAGGTTAAAACCACTCTTAGAAATCAAGAAGAAGAGTCAGTTATAAAAACAATAGAAAAACAACAGGGAATGTCTATGATGTTGTCTATGCAGGCGTTTGACGTGCGGGCATAATTTTTAGGGGAAAAAGTTATGGAGAAGAAAACGGAAATAAAACCAAAGCAGGCAATCGCCTTGGAATATGACCCTTCAGAAGATGCTCCCAAGGTTGTGGCATCCGGACGAGGTTTATTAGCAGAGAGAATTATTGAAAAAGCAAAAGAAGCCAGCGTTCCCATTCATCAGGACAGTAAGCTGGCAGATACTTTATCCAGATTGGAAATCGGAGAAATGATACCACCGGAATTATATGAAGTGGTAGCAGAAATTTTAGTCTTTGTAGATGCCATGGATAAAATCAGAAGCAAGATGTAACTATTTGAGTCTGGCTCTGAAGAGTTACAGTATAAAGGAGTATACAACGGAGAGAAGCTGGGAAGGATAAGAATGAATAAAAGAAAAACCGGAACAGCCTATGAAGAAATAGCAGCCAATTATTTGAGAAAGCAAGGAATTCATATTATTACCATGAATTACAGAATCACTCAAGGAGAAGTAGATTTAATTGGTGAAGACAAAGAAAACATTATTTTTATAGAGGTAAAATATCGGAAAACCGCTTCTTATGGAGAACCATGGGAAGCGGTTTCTATCCATAAACAGAAGCAAATCTGTAAGGTGGCAAGACAATATTGTTATAGTAAAAGAATAAAAAAGCAGGTTAGGTACGATATTGTTAGTATCTGCGGTGAAGAAATCAGATGGTTTCAAAATGCTTTTGAGCATATGGGTCAGTGGTGAATATTCAGAGTAATTCGCAAAATTCTGAATATTAAAAAAATCTTAATAATTGTATATGCTTTCTCTTAATGAAATCCCTTTATGATATAAATTAATAAGGTGAAGATTAAGGTAAGAAGGCAGTTCAAAAGAAAAAGGGGGATAAGTAATGTATAATATTTTAGTTTGTGATGATGAACGGGAAATTGTAGATGCTATTGAAATTTATTTGATGCAGGAAGGGTATCATATATTTAAGGCATACGATGGGGAAGAAGCTATAGAAATATTAAAAAAGCAGGATATTCATTTATTAATTATGGATATTATGATGCCGAAACTGGATGGTATCAGAGCTACTATGAAAATCCGGGAAAATTATAGTATTCCTATTATCTTTTTATCCGCCAAATCCCAGGATGCAGACAAGATTTTAGGATTAAATATCGGAGCGGATGATTACATTACCAAGCCTTTTAATCCGTTGGAACTGGTGGCCAGAGTGAAATCCCAGTTAAGACGTTATACCAAACTAGGGAATATGGCACAGGAAAATAATTTAATTTATAAAACCGGAGATTTGATTATTAATGATGATACCAAAGAAGTAACCGTGGATGGGGAAGCGGTAAGACTGACACCTATTGAATACAATATTCTACTGTTGCTTGTAAAAAATCAAGGAAGAGTATTTTCCATTGAACAGATTTATGAATATATCTGGGAGGAAGAGGCAATCGGAGCAGATAATACAGTGGCGGTACATATTCGACATATCAGAGAGAAAATAGAAATTAATCCCAAAGAGCCGAAGTATTTAAAGGTGGTATGGGGAGTTGGATATAAGATCGAGAAAATCTAATGAGGATAAAAAATGAAAAAGAAGGTAATTAATAGCAAAAAAAGGGAACTGTTTTTGTTTTTTAATAGAATATTAGCAGTAGTTTTAGCAGTTAGTGTGACTTTTATTTTTATTAATTCATTTTTTAATATTTCTACGTCTTATGGAACAACCTATCATTATGCGGTATCCCCATTGGAGCATGAGCAGGCATTCGAAGAAAAAGAAATATTTCAATCCTTGCTCGTAGGTAATATGGAACAGATTACCCGTTATGTGGTCATTTGTCATCAATTAGAAACCAACGGAAAATATGATGAGAATAAAAAAATTGAAATAACTCATTATGCTAATAGAGATAAAGAAGTTTCTAAATATGCACCGCAAGCGCAGTATTATTTAGATGATTTAATTACCTGGGGGAATTATGGTTTTACTTATAAAACACTTGTGGGAACATGGGAAGATTTAAATGCCATGTTTTTTAAAAATACCCTGAGTGATTCTGCTATGGATAAGTCCCAAATTAAAGAATATGTGGGAAGTTTACAGGACAATGCAGAAGTTCTTGCTGCCGATAATGTAGGTGATGATAAATTTGCTATAGAAATTTTGATGCCAAGATATGTAACGGTAGACGGAAAAGATTTGATACAGTGTGCCTCTAATATAGAAGAATATGAGATTTTGAAGAAGAATTTAATGGATTCTGCTAATAGTCTTTTTAATAATTACACAGAATATGTGGCCTTAAAACAGCAATATAATTTGCAAAATACTAATATCAGTTATTGTTTCCAGATAAATTCAGATAAAGGATTACAGTATTATAGTAATGCAGATTTAACCTTTAGAGGAAAATCAACAGATGATATTACATCCATGGTAAAAGAACAGGGAGGTAAATTTGTTTATTTTAATCCGGATAAGGTTCAGATAAATACCAATACAGAAATTTCCGCAAAACAAATGAGGAATATGCTGAAATCCTATGAGTATACTTTTGGGGATGATACCAGAGTTTGGATCTGGGTTAATACAGATTATCCGGCAGCTGATAGTTTGCAGATGGTTAGAAATGAATTAAAGGCATTCAGACCTTATTTTATTTCCTTATCCATATGTGCTGTGTGTGCTATGATTTTGGGGATACTGATTCTTTGGTATTTAACTTGTAAAGAAGGACGTATCATAGATGAGGAAGGGAATCTTAAGTATGCCATTTGCAAGCGGGATAAGATATTTTTAGAATTTTGGATAGTTTTGGCGGTAGGAGCAGAAGTAATTCTGGCAAAGGTAGGCTGGCAGTTATTAAATGGTTTTAGAAATGGTACCGTAAGTTATGCTATGCTGCCCATGGCTGTGGGGTTGCTTGTATTTATAATGAATGAAATAGGAATACAGTTATATTTCTCATTAGTTCGAAGAATAAAAGCAAAAAAAGTATGGAAAACAACATTTGTTTATGCAGTAATCGAGGGAATCAAAACTTTAATTTTAAAAACTATAGCCAACGGTAGTTTGATGTCCAGAATATGGATTCCTTATTTGATATTCCTAATTGTAAATCTGATTTTGGTTCTTTTAGGTGTAGGTGGTGTTATTGGTGCGTTTCTGTTAGATATTCTGGTTGGTATGTACCTGTATCGTGAAAGCAAGCAAAGAGAAGAAATTGTAAACGGAATTGAAACCATTAAAAATGGAGATTCTAAGCATCGTATTGATACCACACAGCTTCATGGAGAAAATTTGAGATTGGCAGAATCTGTAAACAGCATTGGAGTGGGAATTAGAAAAGCGGTAGAAACCAGTATGAAGGATGAGAAACTGAAAACAGATTTAATTACCAATGTTTCCCATGACATTAAGACACCTTTAACTTCCATTATAACTTATGTAGATTTGTTAAAGCGGGAAAATATCAGTGAACAGAGGATTCAGGGATATATCCATATTTTAGACAATAAGTCCCAGAGATTGAAACAGTTGATTGATGATTTGGTAGAGGCTTCCAAAATTTCTTCGGGAAATATCAATATTCAGTTGGAGAATATTAATTTTGTACAGTTAGTCAGACAATCCATAGGCGAATTTAGTGAAAAATTTGAAGCAGGAAATCTTCAGATTGTAACAAAATTGCCCGATAGTCCAATGATAATAGAAGCCGACAGCAGTCAGTTGTGGCGTGTTATGGAGAATTTATTTCAAAATATATCGAAATATGCAATGCATGGAACCAGGGTATATATTGAAATGGAAGAAGATGGAACAGATAAAAAATATGTCTTTTCCGTAAAAAATATTTCTGCAAAGTATTTAGAGGTAGACGCCAGTGATTTAACGGAACGGTTTATCCGCGGAGACAGATCCAGACAGACAGAAGGTAGTGGATTAGGGTTATCCATTGCGAAGAACCTTGTGGAAGCTCAAGGGGGCGAATTTGAAATTCAGGTAGATGGGGATTTGTTTAAATCAATTATTAAGTTTCCTCGGGTGGAAAAGAAATAATGAAAAAGTGGTGCAACTGCAGAAACAGAGGCACCACTTGTTTTTTCTTATTTTTAATAAATTAGTCAATATCTAAAGGTAAACGTTTATTATAGCAGTCAAGTACCTTATGAATTTTTTCAGCAGAAGGCTGTACATTTTCTGTAGAAACGTCATGGTTCATAAAGTCAATAATAGAAGCAATATATTTGCTCATATTTGCCTGAACATAATAAGGACGTTCATAAATTTCCGGTGGAAGATAATTTAAGTTAGTAGTAATAACTTTTTCAAAATAACCTTTTTCGTAAGCTTCATCGAAGGCCTGTAAACCGTTGGTGAAAAGTCCAAAGGTACAACAGATAAATACTCGGTTTGCATGCATTTCTTTTAACTGTCTTGCAGTATCAATCATACTTTCACCGGAAGAAATCATGTCATCTAAAATGATTACATCTTTTCCTTCTAAGCTGTCACCTAAGAATTCGTGAGCAACGATAGGGTTTTTACCGTTTACAATAGTAGTATAGTCGCGACGTTTGTAGAACATACCGGTGTTAACTCCTAAAACGTTGGCAAAATAAATGGTTCTGTTTAAAGCACCTTCATCGGGAGAAATAACTACCAAATGGTCTTTGTCGATAATTAAATCCTTTTCTACATTCAATAATGCACGTGCAAACTGGAATGGTGTTACATAGTTGTCAAAGCCTTTTAAGGGAATCGCATTGGCAACACGTGGATCATGGGCATCAAAAGTAATAAAGTTATCTACCCCCATGCTATATAATTCTTCTAACATAAAAGCACAGTCTAAGGATTCTCTTGTGGAACGTTTGTGCTGTCTGCCCTCATAAAGAAAAGGCATGATGACATTGATTCGATGGGCCTTACCGGTCGCAGCAGCGATAATACGTTTTAAATCCTGATAATGGTCATCAGGAGATTTGTGATTTGTGAAACCGTTAACGGTATAAGTAAGGCTATGGTTAACCACATCAACCAAAATAAATAAATCTTTGCCTCGAATGGATTCTTTGAATACACCCTTACCTTCTCCGGTTCCAAAACGGGGACATTCCGCTTTTGCAAGATAAGAATCTTCAATATATCCTTGAATAGCATTGTCTTTACTGAATTTATTATTAATCTTTTTTCTGAATTCAACTAAATAACTGTTAATTTCTTCGCCCATAGCTTTGGCGGAGTCCATAACAACTAATTTCAGTGGTGCAACGGGTAATGCATTTTCTAATGAATGTAAATTTGGCATCTCTTCCTCCGAATAGTCATAATATATTTGTGTTGTTTTATGGAATAAATTGTCAAAATATATTTTCTTCCACTTATTAATATAATAGGCAAAAGTTTTAGTGTCAAGTTTAAGGTGACAGAAAGTGTTTTTTCGGGTAAACTGATACTAGGGTATCATAACAAAATGTAAAATGGAGAAAAACATGAAAAAGAATATACACATCATAGATAAAGTTTTAGAAGGAAGTATCGCTGAGGAATTGGAGATTGAACCGGGGGATGAACTGGTTGCCATTAACGATCAGCCTATCGAAGATATTTTTGATTATCAATATTATGTGGAGGATGAATATATTGAAGTATTAATCCGTAAACCGGATGGAGAAGAATGGTTGTTGGAAATTGACAAAGACCCGGATGAAGATTTAGGAATTGTCTTTGAAAACGGACTTATGGATGAGTACCGTTCCTGCCATAATAAATGTATCTTCTGTTTTATTGACCAGATGCCAAAGGGAATGAGAGAAACACTGTATTTTAAGGATGATGATTCCAGATTGTCTTTTTTGCAGGGAAATTATATTACTCTTACCAATATGTCAGACCACGATGTAGAAAGAATTATTAAATACAATTTGTCACCTATCAATATTTCTTTCCAGACTACTAATCCGGAACTTCGCTGTAAAATGTTAAATAACCGTTTTGCGGGACAGGCTTTGGAAAAGGTAAAAAAATTTTATGATGCCGGAATTATTATGAATGGACAGATTGTTTTATGTAAAGGTGTCAATGATGGGGAAGAATTGGAAAGAAGTATTAAAGATTTGTATGAGTATCTTCCTTATTTGGAAAGCGTATCTGTGGTACCGGTGGGATTATCTAAATTCAGAGAGGGATTATATCCCTTAGAACCGTTTACCAAAGAGGATGCCATAAATGTATTAAATACCATCCATAAATGGCAGGAAAAAGCTTTTACAGAATATGAGCTTCATTTTATCCATGCCAGTGATGAATGGTATCTGCTGGCAGATTGGGAACTGCCGGAGGAAAAATCCTACGATGGATATTTACAATTGGAAAATGGTGTAGGAATGCTTCGACTTTTCATGGATGAATTTGAAGAAGGTCTAAATAAAATAAAGGAAGAAAATAAAGAGGGGCGCTTGTTCCAAAAAGAAGAACTCTCGGTAATTACCGGTAAACTCAGCTACCCTTGTATCAAAGCAGCGGCTAAACAGTTGGAGGATACGGTAGAAGGACTTACCATTCATGTACATGCTATCCGAAATGATTTCTTTGGAGAGAATATTACTGTCAGCGGATTGTTGACAGGAACCGATATTATGGCTCAGGGAAAGGAGCTTCCATTGGGAGAAAGAATGTTGATTCCTGAAAATGTGCTTCGTAGCGGGGAACAGGTTTTATTGGATGATTACACCATCCGGGATTTGGAAAAAACTTTACAAGTTCCCGTGAATATTGTAAAATCAAGCGGATATGACTTTGTAAATACTATATTAAGAAGAAGTAAATAGCGAAACATATTTTAATAGATGTATAGTTTGATGGAAAATGGAGGAAAACATGGCAGATAGAAAAAGAAAACCTATCGTTGCGGTAGTAGGAAGACCTAATGTTGGTAAATCTACACTTTTTAATGCCTTGGCAGGAGAAAAGATTGCGATTGTAAAAGATACACCGGGAATTACAAGAGACAGAATTTATGCAGATATTACCTGGTTGGATATGAACTTTACTTTAATTGATACCGGTGGTATTGAACCGGACAGTAAAGATATTATTCTTTCTCAGATGAGAGAGCAGGCTCAGATTGCTATGGATACTGCAGATGTAATTATTTTCCTTGTGGATGTAAAACAGGGACTTGTAGATGCAGATGCAAAAGTGGCAGATATGTTAAGAAGATCCAAAAAGCCGGTAGTTCTGGTAGTGAATAAAGTAGACAGCTTTGAAAAATTCATGGCAGATACTTATGAATTTTATAATTTGGGAATTGGTGACCCTGTTCCGATTTCTGCAGCCAACCGTCTAGGTATCGGTGACATGTTAGATGTAGTAACTTCTCATTTTGATAAAGAAACTATGGAAACAGAAGAGGATGACAGACCAAGAATTGCTATTGTAGGTAAGCCTAATGTAGGAAAATCTTCTTTAATAAACAAATTACTTGGGGAAAACAGACTTATTGTATCGGATATTGCCGGAACTACCCGTGATGCCGTAGATACGGAAGTAGTTCATAATGGAAAAGAGTATGTATTTATCGATACAGCAGGGCTTCGCCGTAAAAATAAAATTAAAGAGGATTTGGAACATTACATGATTATCCGTACTGTCAGTGCTGTGGAACGGGCTGACGTGGTGGTACTTGTGATTGATGCCAAAGAAGGGGTAACGGAACAGGATGCTAAGATTGCCGGAATTGCCCATGAACGCGGAAAAGGTATGATTATTGCGGTAAATAAATGGGATAGCATTGAAAAAGATGATAAGACTATTTATAAATTCACCAGAAAAATTCAGGATACCCTTTCTTTTATGCAGTATGCGGAAATGGTATTTATTTCTGCGTTGACAGGACAGCGTTTGCCAAAGCTGTTTGAAACCATTGATGCTGTAATTGAAAACTGTGCTCTTCGAGTAGGAACCGGTGTGTTAAATGAAATTATGACAGAAGCAGTTGCTATGCAGCAGCCACCTTCCGACAAGGGAAAGAGATTACGTTTATACTATATTACACAGGCAGCGGTAAAACCACCGACTTTTGTAATCTTTGTAAATGATAAAGAACTGATGCATTTCTCCTATACCAGATATATTGAAAACCAGATTCGTAATGCATTCGGATTTAAAGGAACTCCGTTGAAGTTTATTATTCGTGAAAGAAAGGAAAACCAATAAGAATGATTCGTTTAGTATGTTTGGTTTTAGGTTATTTCTTCGGAGCTTTTCAGACTGCGTATTTTTATGGGAAAATGCAGGGAATAGATATCCGTACCATGGGAAGCGGAAATGCAGGAACTACCAATACTTTGCGTGTGTTGGGAACCAAAGCAGGTTTGATTGTATTGGCAGGGGATGTAATTAAGACAATGCTGGCAATTGCGGTGGCAAGATTTCTGATTATTCCCAAAGCCGCAGACCCGAACATGGAGTATTTATTAATTTTGTATACAGCGGCAGGAGCAATTTTGGGACATAACTTTCCGTTTTATATGCAGTTTAAAGGTGGAAAGGGAATTGCCTCTACCTTTGGATTGATTTTATCTTTTCACCCATGGTTTATACCAATGGGAGTTGTGATGTTTTTAGGAGCTTTTTTGACAACACATTATGTGTCCTTGGGGTCCCTTTTGATTTATGCAGGATTTGTTGTCCAGATGATTATTATGGGACAGACAGGCAATTTGGGAGATATGAGTCAGGGAATGTTAAATGAAATGTATATCCTTGCTTTTCTGCTTATGGCAATGGCATATTGGAAACATCGGGAAAATATCAAACGTTTATTAACAGGTACAGAGAGAAAAACCTACCTTTTTAAAAAGAATAAGGTAGACTAGCCGGGGAAAATGAAAAAGAGTGAAGCTATCTGAGAATTTAGAATGATTTAGTTGTCAGAATGGAGGAAACGATGGCAAAAATAGGTGTAGTAGGTGCAGGAAGTTGGGGAATCGCGCTTGCAAAATTATTACATAAGAACGGACATCAGGTTTGTGTCTGGAGTATTATTGAAGATGAAGTAAAGATGCTTATTGAAAAGAGAGAGCATGTGGATAAGCTTCCGGGAGTAAAATTGCCGGAGGATATGGAATTTACCACAGATTTGAGGCTAACTGTAGCAGGAAAAGATGTGGTTGTTTTGGCAGTACCATCTCCTTTTATCAGAAGCACATCCCATAATTTAAGAGATTTGATTGTAGAAGGTCAGATTATTGTAAATGTAGCAAAAGGAATTGAAGAAGCTACGTTAATGACTATGTCAGAAGTAATTTCTGATGAAGTTCCACAGGCAAAAGTGACAGTTCTATCCGGTCCATCTCATGCGGAAGAAGTGGGAAGAGAGATTCCTACTACCATCGTAGTAGGGGCAAAAGAAAAAGAAACTGCGGAATATGTGCAGAATATTTTTATGAATGAAGTGTTCCGTGTATATATTAGTCCGGATATCTGTGGCATTGAGCTAGGTGCGGCATTGAAAAATGTAGTAGCCCTTGCAGCCGGTATTGCTGATGGATTGGGCTATGGAGATAACACAAAAGCAGCCTTGATTACCAGAGGAATTGCGGAGATTTCCCGTTTGGGAATTGCTATGGGGGGAAAAGCCCAGACCTTTAGCGGACTTTCCGGTATCGGTGATTTGATTGTAACCTGTGCCAGCCTTCATTCCCGTAACCGAAAAGCAGGGATGTTAATCGGACAGGGTAAGACTATGGATGAAGCAATGAAGGAAGTTAAGATGGTAGTAGAAGGAGTCTATTCTGCCAAAGCCGCTATCAAACTGGCAGAAAAGTATAACGTGTCCATTCCAATTATTGAACAGGTAAACAAAGTATTATTTGAAAACAAACCTGCAGACGAAGCTGTAAGAGAACTGATGGTTCGAGATAAGAAAATTGAATACGCAGTATTACCGTGGGAAGAGTAAAAAGTAAGGGAGCCTTTGAAAGCCCCCCTTTTTATGTAAACCTATCGAATTCCTTCTACAATTTCAGCAGTAGTTTTGGGCTTATTCATGGAATACAAATGAATACCGTTAACACCATGAGCCTTCAAATCTAGGATTTGGGAAATAGCAAAATCAATACCGGCTTTTCTCATATCATCAGGATTATCACCATAAGTAGCGATAATGTCAGCTAATTTTTTCGGGACACTGGAACCGGATAAGGAAACAGTTGTTCCTAACTGTTTGGCAGTAGTAATAGGCATAATTCCTGCATGGAAATCAGCGTTGATTCCTGCTTTTTCAGCTTTTTCCAAGAAACGATAAAAGAAATCGTTATCAAAGAATAACTGGGAGATTAAACTACCGCATCCGGCATCTGTTTTTTCTTTTAAGTGCTGCAAATCTTCTTCCATGGAGGGTGCTTCAAAATGTTTTTCAGGATAGCAGCCACCAAATAAAGTGAAGTCTGTGTTTTCTTTTAAAAAGCGTACCAGATCAGTAGCATAGGTGAATTCTCTTGCATTGAATTGTTCGTCGGTCATATAGGAAGGTCTGTCGCCGCGAAGTGCCAAAATACGGGAAATATTTACTTTTTTTAATTCATTCACAACATTTAAAATATCCTGTTTGGTATTACCAACACAAGTTAAGTGGGCTACGGAAGGAATTTGTAATGTGTTTTGAATGTAGGATGCGATTTCTACGGTTTTTTTGGAATTACTTCCGCCGGCTCCATAGGTAACGCTGATAAATTCCGGGTTTAATTTACTTAAAGAATCCAAGACTGCATGCGCATTTGGAAAATCTTCCTCCTTCTTTGGGGGAAATACTTCTAAGGATAAGTGTAATTTATTCATAAGAATTCCTTCTTTCTTTCTTGCTTTTATGTTCCGATTATCGTAACATAAGCGTAGATGTTTTTCAAGGATAAACCATATTTGAATTAGGGGATTCCATATAAAATAAAAACAGAAAAGTTAGAACTTCCAAGGAGGAATGTAAGGTGAATACACGTCAATTTCAGGGAACAAAGGAATATGTGGCAAGTGAACAGTTGCTTGCAGCGGTAAATGTAGCCATTGCATTGCAGAAACCGCTTTTAATTAAAGGAGAACCGGGAACCGGGAAAACCATGCTGGCAGAAGCAGTGGCAAAATCACTAGGGAAAAAATTAATTATCTGGAACATTAAGTCTACCACAAAGGCGCAAGATGGTCTCTATATGTATGATACCATTCAGAGATTGTATGATGGTCAGTTTGGGGAAAATGATGTTCATGATATCAGTCAGTATATTAAGCTTGGAAAATTAGGAGAGGCTTTTGATTCTGAAGAACAGGTAATTCTGTTGATTGACGAAATTGATAAAGCGGATTTAGAGTTTCCAAATGACTTATTGTGGGAATTAGACCAGATGGAATTTTATATTCATGAAACAAAACGTACCGTAAAGGCAAAACAGCGTCCTATTGTAATCATTACTTCCAATGCAGAAAAAGAATTGCCGGATGCTTTCCTTAGACGTTGTATTTTCCACTATATTGATTTTCCGGATAAGGCTTTGATGGAAGAAATCGTAAGAGTACATTTCCCTAATGTGGATGATGAATTGTTAAAAAATGCTATGGATGTATTCTATGAAATCCGTTCTTTCCGTGATATCCGTAAGAAACCAAGTACATCCGAACTTATTGACTGGATTAATGCATTGCAGATTGGCGGCATTCCGGTAGAGAAGATTAAGAAGGAACTTCCGTTTATCGGTGTTGTAGTTAAGAAGGATGAAGATATGGAAACTGCAAGACGCGGAAATTATTAATAAAGGGTGAAAAATAATGTTTACCAACTTTTTTTACGCACTGAAAGAGGCAGGGTTAAAGGTAACATTAAGTGAATGGTTGACATTGCAGGAAGCGTTAAGTAAAGGAATGTGCAATAGCAGCCTGACGGATTTTTACTATTTAGCCAGAATGATTTTGATAAAAAGCGAAACAGATTTTGATAAATTTGATATGGTATTTGAATCCTGTTTTAAATCTGCAGCTATGGAAACTGAAATCAGTAAAAATATGCTGAAGTGGCTGGACAAACCGGATATGAATGAACTATTACAGGAAACCGAAAAACATAAACTTAATAAAATGGAAGAGTTGAATGTTGATAAGGATGATGTGGAAGAGAAATTCAAACAGCGTTTGAAAGATCAGGATAGTGAACATAATGGTGGTACTCAGTGGATTGGAACCATGGGAAAAACTTCTTTTGGAAATACCGGTGGAAATGTCGGTGGTGTGAGAGTAGGCGGAACCACCGGCTATCAATCAGCGTTTTCTGTAGTAGGTGCCAGAAAATACCGGGATTTTAGGGATGACAGGGTTATGGATAACCGTCAGTTCCAGCAGGCACTTAGAAGACTTCGTCAGTTTTCTGCAAAATTGGATATTCCAAAGACGGAATTGGATTTGAATGGAACCATTGATAAAACCTGTAATCATGGAGGACTTCTTCATATTGTTATGGAGAAACCAAGAAAGAATTCTGTAAAACTTTTACTATTAATGGATTCCGGTGGAACCATGATTCCTTATACCACACTTTTGAATGACTTGTTCCAATCGGTAACAAAGTCAAATCATTTTAAGGAAGTAAAGGTATATTTTTTCCATAATTGTATTTACAGTCATTTGTATAAAACACCGGAATGTGATAATGGAGACTGGATTGAGACAGAATGGTTATTCCGTAATTTAGACAGTGATTATAAAGTAATTATTGTAGGGGATGCTGCTATGGCACCGGAAGAATTATATTCCGATACCGGAAATTACAGAGGTCCTAATGGTGGACTTAGTGGGTTTGAGTGGCTGAAACTTATGAAACGCCATTATAAGAAAATTGTATGGCTGAATCCTAAGATGGCGCCGGGACATGCTCCATGGCGTGAAGCGGAAACCGCCATTAAAGAAATGTTCCCAATGTATAAGTTAACCATTGACGGATTAAATCAGGCTATGGTAAAACTAATGGTGAATAAATAGAAGAAGTAGTGTTATTATGAAAACTTATACAGAGTAAGAATAGAATGATAACCGATAAGATAAGAGGAGCAAATAGAAAGATGACAATTTTTGATGAATTAAAGGCAAGAGGTCTTCTTGCACAGTTAACAGATGAAGAAGAGATTAAAGAATTAATTAATGCAGGAAAAGCTACATTTTATATTGGATTTGACCCAACTGCAGATAGTCTTCATGTAGGACATTTTATGGCCCTTTGTTTAATGAAACGTTTACAGGAAGCAGGAAACAAGCCAATCGCCTTAATCGGTGGTGCTACAGCTATGATTGGTGACCCATCCGGAAGAAGTGATATGCGTTCCATGATGACAAAAGAAACGATTGACCACAACGTGGAATGTTTCAAAAAACAGATGAGCCGTTTTATTGACTTCTCTGAAGGAAAAGCTATGCTTGTAAACAATGCTGACTGGTTAAGCGGACTTAACTACATTGAATTATTAAGAGATGTAGGGGTACATTTCAGTGTTAACCGTATGTTAACAGCAGAATGCTACAAACAGCGTATGGAAAAAGGTCTTAGTTTCTTAGAATTTAACTATATGATTATGCAGAGCTATGACTTCCTTGCATTATATGAAAAATACGGATGTAATATGCAGTTTGGTGGAGATGACCAGTGGAGCAACATGCTTGGAGGTACAGAATTAATCCGCCGTAAATTAGGTAAAGATGCTTATGCCATGACCATTACTTTACTTCTTAACTCTGAAGGAAAGAAAATGGGGAAAACTCAGAAGGGTGCAGTTTGGTTGGATCCAAACAAAACTTCTCCATTTGAATTCTACCAGTACTGGAGAAACGTTGCGGATGCAGACGTATTAAAATGTATCCGTATGTTAACCTTCCTTCCGTTAGAAGAAATTGAAAAAATGGATGCTTGGGAAGGCAGCCAGTTAAACCAGGCAAAAGAAATCTTAGCTTATGAATTAACTAAATTAGTTCATGGGGAAGAAGAAGCTGTAAAAGCACAGGAAAGTGCAAGAGCATTATTTGCCAGCGGTGTTGCAGCAGATATGCCTACAGCAACTTTAGCAGAAGAAGATTTTACAGAAGGTAAAATTGACGTTTTAACCATGTTAGTAAAATCCGGTCTTGTTCCATCCAAATCCGAAGCAAGAAGAGCTGTAGAGCAGGGTGGTGTTGCCGTAGAAGGTGAAAAAGTGACAGATATCAAAACTGTTTACGAAGCATCTGTATTTGAAGGCGATGGAATCGTTGTAAAACGTGGTAAAAAGAACTTTAGAAAAGTAGTAAAATAACATTGAAATAGAATAAGGTTTCATGTATAATGGCGGTTGCATAAGATGTAATCGTCATTAGTTTTTGAAATGAAAGGAAAAATATGAGAAGAAAATTAAGCAAAATATTATTTTCTGTTGCAGCAGCTATGATGCTGACAGCTTTTGGAAATGTGCAAACAGTAAATGCGGCAGAAGTAGCACCTCCGGGAATGTATCGAAGTGAGCTGACCAATGAATGGATTCCGGAAAGTCTTAGAACACAAAGACCAATAGCGGCTATGGTGGATAACGAAAAGTATGCGCTTCCACATTATGGAATCAGTCAGGCAGATGTAGTTTATGAAATGATGAATAGTACCGCCAATGGAAGAATTACCCGGTTAATGGTTCTGGTAAAAGATTGGGGTTCTATTACCAGATTAGGAAATATCCGTTCTTTACGTCCGACCAATATTTTATTAGCGGCAGAATGGAACGCAGTTCTCTGTCATGATGGAGGGCCATTTTATAATAATGCATATCTTAGCAAAGGTTATATAAATAACCTTAGTGGTGGATTTGCCCGTATTAACAATGGAAAGAAACGAGAATTTACAGAATATATTACTACCGGGGAATTGGCATATCGTTTTAATAAGGCCAACATTTCTACTCAGTATAATGAATTTTATCCGGGACCACATTTTAAATTTACAGATGAAATAAATCAGGTAAATCTTATCGGTCCGGGAACACAGAGCTGTTCCAAAATTGAACTTCCTTTTTATCATAATGGTTCTACGTTGGTGTATAATCCTACAACCATGACTTATGATTATTATGAATATGGTAAAGCTCATGTAGATGCAGGAAACAATAATAAACAAACCAGTTTCAAGAATGTTATCATTCAGGATTGTACCTATCATGTATATGATAATAATGGTTATATGATTTTTAATTGTATTGATATTTTTAGAACAGGTTTTTATATTACAAACGGAAGGGTAACTCCTATTGTATGGATGAAAACCAGTGATACTGATATTACCAGATACTTTGGATTGGATGGACAGGAAATTACCCTTAATACAGGTAAAACATATATTGCCCTTTGTCCTAATGATGATTTCCCAAATTTAAAAATTTATCCATAAGAAATACATAAAAAAGAGATGAGAAGAATTTTCTCATCTCTTTTTTCATATAGTTATACATAGGATGGATATATGGGAGGAGTTATTATGGACTTTTATAGTGAAAATACATACGACTTATATAAAGATATTAAAGAACGTACCGGGGGAGAAATATATCTTGGGGTGGTAGGACCGGTGAGAACAGGAAAATCTACTTTTATAAAAAGGTTTATGGATTTGCTGGTCTTGCCTCAGATTGTAGGAGAAGAGGAAAAGACCAGGACACGGGATGAATTGCCTCAAAGTGCGTCTGGGAAAACAATTACTACAACAGAACCCAAATTTATTCCCAAGGAAGCTGTAAATTTGAAATTATCCGATGAGGTACAGGTGAAGGTTCGATTAATTGACTGTGTGGGTTTTCTGGTAGAGGGAGCCACCGGACATTTGGAAGAAGGAGAGGAACGAATGGTAAAGACGCCATGGCATCAAGAGGCAATTCCTTTTAGCCGGGCAGCAGAAATAGGAACAGAAAAAGTAATTAAAGACCATTCTACCATTGGAATTGTAGTAACCACAGATGGTTCTATCGGGGAATTGGAACGTCATAATTATTTACAGGCAGAAGAAAAAACAATACGGGAATTAAAAAGTATCATGAAACCTTTTATTGTATTGGTAAACTCGGTAAAGCCATATAGTGAAGAAACTCTGCAGCTTGTGGAAAGTATCAAAGAGAAATATCAGGTTGCAGCCATGGCAATAAACTGTTTGCAAATGAAAAAGGAAGATATTTATCAATGCCTGAAAAAAGCTTTATATGAGTTTCCTATTACCAGTTTGGAATTTTTTGTACCTAAATGGGTAGAAAGTCTTTCTAATCAGCATCCTGTAAAATTAGATATTATTGAAAAAATAAGAAACTATATGAAGAAAGTGGATAAGATGAATGATGTCATAAATCAAGAGACGGATATGACAGGAGATTATATAAAAAGATGCAATTGCAGAGATATTTCCATGGCAGAAGGGAAAGTTACCTATGCTTTGGAGGTAGAAGATAAATACTACTATGAAATGTTAAGTGAAATTACGGGAGAAGAACTGAAAAATCAGTATCAGCTATTACAGCTGTTGAAAGATTATAGAGAGAAAAAGCAGGAATATGAAAAAGTCCTGCAGGCAATGGAAAATGTGCGAATCACAGGCTATGGAGTGGTAACACCGTCAAAAGAAGAAATTATGCTGGAAGAACCCCAGATGGTGAAGCATGGAAACCGTTTTGGAGTTAAAATGAAAGCAGAAAGTCCATCCATTCATATGATTCGGGCAAATGTAGTAACAGAAATTGCTCCGCTGGTTGGAACGGAGCAACAGGCATTGGATTTAATGAACTACATTAAAGAAGAAAAAAATCAAGGAAAGGGAATTTGGGAAATTAATATTTTTGGAAAAACGGTAGAGCAGTTAATCCATGATGGTATAAAAAATAAAATTGATGCCATAGGAGAAGAAAGCCAAAAGAATTTACAGGAGACTATGCAGAAGATTTTGAATGAAAGTAATGGAGGAATGATATTTATTATCATTTAATATATCAAAAAAATGAGAATTGTGTTAAAATAGTAGCATTAAATTAAAATGCTACTATTTTCATGTATACACAATTTTAATGAAATATAATACAGTCTCATGATTTGTGGGAGCTTGTAAAGAGGATAAAATGGGAAAAAATAAAAAGAAGCAGGAATTGTATGAGCGTCAATATACAACACCCAATAAAACTGTGGTAAAGGAAGTACTTCCGGCAGTAAGAAAACCAAAAGGAATCAGTGAATACCGGGGAAAAATTACCTGGGGAGGTCTTCTTGGAGTTTTTGGAGCATGGAAGCTTTTGGGAACCTTAGAAATGATTGGGTATGCCAGTCCCTTTAGCCTGATTAAGAATCTAGTTATTTTTGGAGGCATTCTGGGAATTGGAATTTATCAGTTTTTAAAAGGAAAAAATTTTGTAAATCGGGCGGACCGTTATACAAGATATATGAAGCTTTTAGAGCATAAGCAGTATGCATCTATTGAAGAATTGGCAGGAGCAGTGGCTAAAAATGCCAAAACCGTAATTAAAGATTTAGAGTTTATGATTGAACAGAAGTGGTTTTTAGAAGGTAGATTTGATGATCGTAAGAGTCAATTTATGCTGACAGATAAGGTTTATGAGAATTATAAACAGATGGAACAGGGAAGACTTTTAAAAGAGCAGGAAGAACAGGAGAAGCAAAGAATAGAAAGTGACCCTGTCAGGAGAGAATTATCACAGTTATTGTCAGAAGGAAATCGTTATGTAAAAGAAATCCGACGATTGAATGATGAGATTATAGGTGAAGATATTAGCAGTCAGTTGGATAAAATAGAAGAAATCGTTGCAAGTATTTTTGAAATTGTAAAAAGAAAGCCGGAAAAAATGCCGGAGCTTAGAAAGTTAATGCAATACTATCTTCCCATGACAATTAAGGTTGTAACATCTTATCGTGATTTTGAAAATGAGAGAGTTCCCAGCGAGCAATTGGAAGAAAGCAAAGTAGAAATAAAAGAAACGTTGGATAAGGTACAAGTTGCTTTTGTAGCTTTAAGGGAGAAACTGTTTAGGGAGGATGTATTGGATGTTTCCACGGATTTGGATGTATTGGAGGCCATGATGTCTCAAGAAGGTCTGATTGAGGATGAATTTCATCCCGTGTCCTAAAAAATGATAACAAAAGATAGTATTAGGGGTTAGAAGTAAGGATAAATAAGAAGATAAAATAGGGATAGAAAAAGGAGATAAAAAAATGGAAAGAATACAGGATGCAGAGGTTATGGAGCCGGTATTAACATTTGAACCTTTCGAAGAAGTGAAGGAAGAATTAGTTGTGGCAGAGGAAAAGAATGAAATTTCCGAAGTAAAAAAAGAAATGGAAAATCTTCAGTTAACCGATGCCGAAAAGAAAATGGTGGCTGATTTCAGCAGTAAGATTGATTTGAAAAATACCAATCTGGTGTTGCAGTATGGTGCCGGAGCGCAGAAGAAGATTGCTGATTTTTCCGAATCAGCCTTGAATAATGTAAGAACCAAAGATTTAGGAGAAGTAGGAGAACTTTTAGGCAGTGTAGTAGCAGAATTAAAGTGCTTTGATGAAGAAGAACAGAAAGGTTTTTTAGGTTTATTCAAAAAGGCAGGCAACAGCATCGAAACCATGAAGGCAAAGTACGGAAAAGCAGAAGCCAACGTAAATACTATGGTTGAAGTGTTGGAAGGACATCAGGTACAGTTGATGAAAGATACTGCTATGCTGGACAAGATGTACGAAATTAATAAAAATTATTTTAAAGAATTAAATATGTATATTCTTGCTGGCAAAGATAAAATGGAACAGGTGAAAAATATAGAGCTTCCCGCACTTATGGAAAAAGCACAGGCCAGCGGACTTCCGGAAGATGCACAGGAAGTAAATGATATGAGAGCCATGCTGGATCGTTTTGAAAAGAAAATTCATGACTTGGAATTAACCAAGACTATTTCTTTACAGATGGCACCACAGATTCGTCTGATTCAGAGTAATGATACTATTATGGCAGAAAAAATTCAGTCGACCTTAGTAAATACTATTCCCCTTTGGAAAAGTCAGATGGTACTGGCATTAGGAATGAACCGTTCTGTAGAAGCGGCCAAAGCACAGCAGGCTGTAACCGATGTTACCAATGAATTACTTCGAAAAAATGCTGCAATGCTTCATCAATCTACAGTGGAAACGGCAAAGGCTTCTGAAAAGAGTATTGTAGATATTAATACATTAACAGAAACCAATCAGCTGTTAATCCAGACTTTGGATGAAGTTATGCAGATTCAGGCAGAAGGAAAAGAAAAGAGAAAACAGGCAGAAGCTGAATTAAACCGTATTGAAAATGATTTAAAAAACAGATTGCTTCAGATGCGTGGATAATGGAGTCAGTAAATTAACATATGTTGTAAGAAGAAAAAATATAGTAAATATTTAAGGAGAAGGCATATGAACCCGATATATGAAAAATTAGTAAATTGTTATAACAGTGTACGTGAAAAAATTGATTTTGTTCCTGATGTTGCAATCGTATTAGGTTCCGGTTTGGGGGATTACGGAAAAGAAATTAAAGTTGTGGCGGAACTTGATTATCATGATATTGAAGGATTCCCGGTATCTACGGTACTTGGACATGCAGGAAAGTTTATTTTCGGATATGTAGGAGAAACCAAAGTAGTATGTATGCAGGGAAGAGTACATCTCTACGAAGGATATCCTATTTCGGATGTAGTGCTTCCTACCAGATTAATGAAAATGCTGGGAGCAAAGATTCTATTTTTAACCAATGCATCCGGCGGTGTAAATCCGACTTTTAAAGCCGGTGATTTTATGATGATGACAGACCATATTTCTACCTTTGCACCGAATCCGTTAATCGGAGCTAATATCGAAGAGTTAGGAACCAGATTCCCGGATATGTCTGAAATTTATGACAAAGAATTAAGAGATGTAATTGAAGAAACTGCAGAAGAGAATGGAATTGAAATTAAGAAAGGTATTTATGCACAGTTAACGGGACCTTCCTTTGAATCTCCTGCAGAAATTCAGATGTTCCATAAATTGGGAATTGATGCTGTGGGTATGTCTACGGTGGTGGAAGCCATCGCAGCAAACCATATGGGAATGAAAATTTGTTGTATTTCCTTTATATCCAATCTTGCGGCAGGGATGAATCCAAATCCTTTGACCCATGAAGAAGTACAGGAGGCAGCAAATGAAGCGGCACCAAGATTTAAGAAATTGGTAACGGAAGCAGTTAAGAAATTTGGAGAAAAGTGCATCTAATAATATGACAGTAACAAGATGTAAGTAATATTTGAAGAGAAAGAAGGAAAATGAAAATGAATATCCGTTTATATAATGCTAGAATTATGACTATGGAAGACCCGGGTGTCATTACGGAAGGTGAAATTTGGGTAAGTGGTAATGTGATTACCTATATTGGAGAAAATAAGGAAGGAGAAGAACAGTTAATTTGGGACAGAGAAATTGATTGTGGAAAAAATCTTTTAATGCCGGGATTTAAGAATGCCCATACCCATTCTGCCATGACTGTATTCCGTTCCTTATGTGATGACTATAATTTACAAGATTGGTTAAACAATGAGATTTTCCCAAGAGAAGCTAATATGACAGGGGAAGATTGTTACGAGTTAACCAAGCTTGCAATTCTGGAATATCTTACCAGTGGGATAACTGCTATCGGAGATATGTATTTAACACCGGAAACCATAGCAGATGCATGTAATGATATGGGAATGAGATGTGTTCTTGTCAGTGGATTAAATAAATTCGGCCCGGCTTTATGTGTTATGGAAGACCGTTTTAATAAGCTGAACGGAAAATATGATTTAGTGTCTTATAAAATGGGAGTTCATGCAGAATATACCTGTTCCAGGGAACTTTTGGAAGACGTATCAGAGTTAATCCATAAATATCAGGCACCGTTATATGTTCATATGTCTGAAACAAAAGCAGAAGTAGATGAGTGTATTGGGCGTTATGGAATTACACCGCCGGCTTTGTTTGAAGAATTAGGTTTATTTGATTTTGGTGGTTCTATTTATCATGGTGTGCATCCTACAGAAGCAGATATGGAAATTTTCAAACGACATAACATTAGTGTAATTACGAATCCTGCATCTAATGCTAAACTTGCCAGTGGTATTGCACCAATCGGAGAATATTTAAGACAGGGAATTAAAGTTGGTATCGGTACTGACGGAGCATCCAGCAATAACTGTTTGGATATGTTTAGGGAAATGTTCTTAGTAACTGCTTTGGCAAAATTAAAGGAAAACGATCCCGCAGCAGTGGATGCCATTAAAGTACTTTCTATGGCAACCGTAAATGGTGCTGTATCCATGGGACTTGATGACTGTGATGTTTTGGCAAAAGGGAAGAAGGCTGATATTATTATGATTGATTTGAAACAGCCAAATATGCAGCCAATCAATAATATTGCAAAAAATATTGTATACAGTGGAAGTAAAACAAATGTCAAAATGACTATGATTGATGGTAAAATTCTTTACGAAGACGGTAACTTTGCAGATGGTATTGATGCAGAAGAAATTTATACAAAAGCTAACGTTATTTTAGAACGTTTACGTTAGTTGGAAGAGGGCTGTTGTAGAAGGTCAGTTACGGTTTTAAGTATCCCTTGTTTGCTTGCTGTTCGTTACATTGTATGTGATTAACGTACAAAAACTGTAAACAGTTTTGTTCGTTTCTCACATACAATGTCTCACAGATGCGTACAAGTTGGATACCTTAAAACCTTTAACTGTTCCTTCTACAACAGCCCATTCTATAAAATTAAGTTGGAGTGTATATGGAAGGTAGTATTGTTCTGATTTTTTTTCTGGCACTATTTATAATTTTAATATACAAAGGAATTATAGAAAAAAAGAGAAGTGTTGAAAAATTAAAAACGCGTTTTCAAGAGGAATATGGAAAAGCAAATAAGCGTCAATTGAAGGATGAAGAGTTGGAGCGGATTTCTCATTATTGGAAAGACAGGATGACGGAACATTCCATAGATGAACTGACCTGGAATGATTTGGATATGGATTTGGTTTATGAACAGATGGCATATACCCGGTCCTCCTTAGGGGATGATTATTTATATTATCTGTTAAGAAATCCGGTAACAGAAGAAAAGGTTTTAATAAACAGAGAAAGGAAAATTGCATGTTTATCGAAAAATCAGGAACTTAGAATAAAATTACAGGTAATTTTTGCACAGATGGGAAGGATCAGGGATTATTCCTTAGCAGATTATTTGAAATATCTGATGAAGGAAGAACCAAGAAGCAATCTAAAGCATTATGTAATAGATATTTTGATTGTGGTATCCATTTTTCTTATGGCGTATAACATGGGATTAGGTTGGGCTGCATTTTTTTTACTGATTCTATATAATATTGTGATGTATTTTAAAGATAAAGCGTATTTAGAGCCTTATCTGATTAGTTTGCGTTATCTTTTTAAAATAAAAGCTTATGCAAAAGAAATTCTTGATTTGTTGCCCGTGGAATGGCAGGAAGAAAAGAAACAGCTTCAAGAAATTTTACAATTTATGAAAAAAATGGAAAAAAATTCGTTTTTGGTGATGTCTCCGGGCAGAATGGCCGGAGAAGGTTTGGAGCTTCTTTTAGATTATCTTAGAATGTGTTTTCATTTGGATATTATTAAATTTAATAATATGCTGTCACTGTTACAAAAGCAGGAAGAGGAAATCTGGAAATTGTATGAAATTATGGGAGAAACAGATGCTTGTATAGCCATCGCGGAATATCGGGCATTTTTGCCACAAACGGTGTGTCCGGTATTTCATGAGGAAAAGGAAATTCATATGGTGAAGGGATATCATCCTTTAATTGAAAAGGCGGTTCCTAATTCTCTGGAAATGAAAAAAAATGTGTTGTTAACCGGCTCCAATGCTTCCGGTAAATCAACATTTTTAAAAACTTTGGGAATTAATGTTTTGTTGGCACAGACTATTCATACCTGTCTCGCAGAAGAATTTCAGATGCCATTTTGCAGCTTATATACTTCCATGTCTTTAAAGGATAATTTAACCTTAAAGGAAAGTTATTATATGGCAGAAATCAAAGCCATTAAAAGAATTTTAGATGCTGCAAAAAGAAAAAATATGGTAGTATGTATGGTAGATGAGGTTTTAAGAGGTACCAATACCATGGAACGAATAGCTGCATCAACCCAGATTTTAAAATCCATGACAAATAAAAATATTATTTGTATGGCAGCAACCCATGATGTTGAGTTGACAAAGACCTTAGAAAAAGAATATGATAATTATCATTTTGAGGAATCCATGATAGAGGAAGATGTGGTGTTTTCTTATCAATTAAGAGAAGGAAGAGCTACAAGCTGTAATGCCATTAATCTTTTGGAGCATCTCGGATATGATAAAAATCTGATTGAAAATGCCAGAATAATGGTAAGAAATTTTGAAGAACAGGGAGAATGGATATGCAGGTAACATTGTATTCGGACGGAGCAGCCAGAGGAAATCCGGACGGACCGGGAGGCTATGGCTGTGTACTTCATTATATAGATGGAAAGGGAACTCTTCATGTAAGGGAATTTTCTGCAGGGTATGTGAAGACCACCAATAACCGGATGGAATTAATGGCAGTGATTGTGGGACTGGAAGCCCTAACAAAACCTTGTCAGGTAACAGTAGTGTCGGATTCCAAATATGTAACTGATGCCTTTAATCAGCATTGGGTGGATAGTTGGTTAAAAAATAACTGGAAAAACAGTGCCAAAAAACCGGTAAAAAATAAGTCTTTATGGTTACGGCTTTTAAAAGCCATGGAACCACATAAAGTAGAATTTAAATGGATTAAGGGACATGCCGGTCATCCGGAGAATGAAAGGTGTGACGAACTGGCAACCACTGCGGCTGATGGAGATAATTTGTTGATTGACCGGGTGGAAGAATGATGTTATGATAAAGCATATAAGAAAGGAACGGTGGCGGTATGGCTAACTTAATCGCATTTGTAAATTCATTTTTATCTTATTTTTTATTGTTTGCATTTATTATTGTATTATGTTTGATTGCAGTTTTTGTTGGTATTAAGTTGCGTAAAAATAAAGACTTAAAGAATGCTGAATTGGCGGATACACAAGGAACAAACTAAGACGGTATTTTAGCTGATTGAAAAAGAAACGAATACTTTTATAAAATAAACAAAAGATAAGAGATGGCAGAATAGTAAAGCTGCCATCTTTTT
>JAFZGJ010000047.1 GCA_017555455.1 Lachnospiraceae bacterium | reverse complement strand
CTTGAAATCTCCTGTAAATTGTTATATTTTGGTAGCAGTTTGTTTTTTAGGGAAGAGCCGGAAAACAATCAATAGGATAAAAAAGAGAGAAATCTCTTTGGGAGATAAGAATGGAAGAAACAAAGAAACAATTATTTGTCCGGGGGATGAAGGATGGAATTCCCATTGGATTAGGGTATTTTGCGGTTTCCTTTACCTTGGGAATTGCGGCGAAAAATGCAGGTATGACTGCACTGCAGGCGGCCGTAACCAGTGCTTTAATTAATGCTTCGGCAGGAGAATTTATTGGATTTACTTTAATTGCAGCCAATGCCGGTTATTTGGAAGTAATGGTTATGGAGGCAGTTGCCAATGCCAGATATTTATTAATGTCCTGTGCTTTAAGCCAGAAAATAGACCCAAAGACAGGATTGCTTCATCGGATGTTAATGGGATTTTATGTAACGGATGAGATTTTTGGGGTATCTGTAGCCCAAAAGGAATTAAAACCGATTTATTCCTACGGGGTAATTTCCATGGCGGCACCGGGATGGACCATAGGAACCTTTTTGGGAGTTTTGATGGGAAATATTTTACCTCTTAGGGTGGTCAGTGCTTTAAGTGTAGCATTATACGGAATGTTTGCGGCAGTCTTTGTTCCGCCGGCAAAAGAAAATAAGGTTGTGGCAGGACTGATTGTAATTAGTTTTATTGCCAGCTTTATTTTTAATAAGGCAGCCGTATTTGCAGGAATTTCTTCGGGAATTAAGATTATTATTCTGACGGTGATTATTTCTTTGATTGCGGCATTGTTGTTCCCAGTGGAAAATAAAAGTGCGGAAGAAAAGTAAGTTAAAGAAACATCTGAGAGTAAAAGTGAGATGAAAGAGAAAACTTTCTGATTGAAAGGAAGAAAAGCGGAGATATTATGGAACATAATGTTTATATTTATATTTTAATTATGGCAGTTACCACGTATCTGATTCGTGTATTGCCTTTGACGTTAATCCGAAAGGAAATTACCAATGTTACTATTCGGTCCTTTCTTTACTATGTACCGTATGTAACGTTAGCGGTAATGACTTTTCCGGCGATTTTGGAATCTACCCAGTCACCGGTTTCCGGAGCAGTAGCTCTGGTAATCGCTTTGGGATTATCCTGGAAGGGAAAAAGCCTGTTTCAGGTGTCTGTATTTAGCTGTGTGGCAGTATTTTTAATTGAACTGATATTGAAATAAAGAGTTCGCGGGACTATAATTAATCTATGGGACAGAGTAAAAAAGGCGGTTTCATCATGCAGGCAGGAATTCTTGCGGCAGCTGGAATCATTGTAAGGATTATTGGAATTTTATATCGAAGCCCTTTGGTTGCTATTATCGGAGATGAGGGGAATGGGTATTACAGTACGGCCTATACTATTTACACCATTATTCTTTTGATTTCCACTAATGGTATTCCTTCAGCTGTGTCAAAAATTGTGGCAGGGTTGATGGCAAAGAAGCAATATCGGAACGCGCATAAGATTCTTATGGGTGCCTTTTGTTATGTCTTTGTAGCAGGCGGATTGGCAAGTGCTTTTTGTTTCTTTTTTGCAGACAGTATTGTTGGAGAAAGTTCCGCGCTTGTTTTAAAGGTGTTTACACCGACCATTTTCTTTTCCGGTATTTTGGGAGTATTCCGAGGATATTTCCAGGCCCATGGAAGTATGCTGCAGACCTCTTTTTCCCAAATTATGGAGCAGATTGTTAATGCGTTGGTAAGTATCGGGGCAGCAGTTCTTTTTATGAGTTTTGTTAAGGAGGCGGATGCTTCTACCCAGGCAGTATACGGAGCCATGGGTAGTGCCGTGGGAACGGGAGCCGGAGTGTTAACGGCAGTATTGTTTATGGCAGCAGTATATGGTGTAAATAATAAGATGTTTTGTCGAAGACGTGAGAGGGACCGAACCAAGGAAGAATTAAGTTACGGGCAGGTGTTTAAAATGATTTTTACTATGGTAACACCGGTAATTTTAAGTACCTGTATTTATAATATGAGCAGTGCTACTAACTTGGAAATTTATTGCTCTATTGTGGAAAAATCAAAAGGATATACGGAGGCACAGGCAACCACTTTTTATGGATTGTATTCCGGGAAAGCGAATCCCATTACCAACATACCTATTGCTTTTGCAACAGCCATGTCATTGGCTATTATTCCTACCATATCCGGAAGCTATGAAAAAGGGGATAAGGTAGGAACCAAAAAGAAAGTGGGGGATGCTATAAAAACAACTATGCTGATTTCTATTCCTGCAGCTGTAGGACTGATGGTATTGGCGAAACCGGTAGTGTTTATTCTTTATCCTCAGCAGGGAACTTTGGATATGGTAGCAAGATTGTTACAGGTATTAGCACTTTCTGTTGTGTTTTATGGATTATCGACTTTGACCAATGGGGTGTTGCAGGGAACCGGATATGTGAATAAACCGGTGATTCATGCTGCTATTGCGTTGGTGATCCAGACCATTGTGTTAATTGCTCTTTTGGTGTTTACACCATTGGATATTTATGCTTTGGCATTGGCAGCAGTATGTTATTCTTTCTGTATGTGTATTATGAATGGAATCAGTATCCGTAAAAAGCTTGGATATCAACAGGAAGTTGTCCGCACCTTTTTGATTCCTGCAGCAGCAGCTCTTTGGATGGGAGCAGCAGCATTCTTGGTATATTATGGTATTCATTTACTTTTTGTGACTTTAGGATTGTTGGAAAAAGGAACCATGCAGTGGGGATTGAATTGTGTATGTCTGATTCCGGCGGTATTGATAGCAGTAATAGTTTATTTTACACTGGTGATTAAGTTTGGGGCTTTGAACCGGGATGAATTAAGTGCTATGCCAAAGGGAAGAACTTTGGTAAGGCTGGCGGAAAAAATACACTTACTGTAGCAGTGAAAAAAGGTGAAATATAGATTAATTCCAAAAAAAGGTAGACTTTTGTTATATATTGGATGTAGAATAAGATAATGTGTATGATTATGTCCGATTTAGGAACAATATGCGGGGAGAAGAAAATGAAAAAAGGATTATTATATATTGCAGTTCTGGGGATGTTTACAGTATTGGCAGGATGCGGAGCAAAGACAGGGACTCAGAATCCACAAATGGGTTCCACAGATAAAGTGGAGAGTACTACAGAGTCCGCTGATTCTCAGGAATCCGGAGAAACGGCAAAAACAGCAGCCAGTTATTTGACAGGCTTACCTATTAAAGAAGAAGATAAATTGAACAGACCATTGGCGGTAATGTTAAATAATATTAAAGCGGGATGTCCTCAATCCGGAATTGCAGATGCAGCAATTGTATACGAAGCTCCGGTAGAAGGAAGAATTACCAGATTAATGGCAATTTATGATGATTATACAAATTTAGAAAAAGTAGGTTCTATTCGAAGCAGCCGAGATTATTTTGTATATTTTGCTTTGGAATATGATGCCATTTATGCTCATTTCGGACAGGCAACACCATATGTGGGAGAAATGTTGAACAGTGTCCGTGTAGATAATATCAGTGGTGCGGTAGCGGGTATCAAAAGACCTGCAACAAATACTTTTTATGATGAACCGGGCAGAAAAGCCCCTCATCAGAAATATCTGAATTCCGAAAGATTATGGAAGGATATTGAGAAGTTTGATTATCGTACCTATTTAAGACAGGACTATGTGGCTAAGTTTCAATTTGAAACGGAGGAAAACCCAATTGATTTTACCAATGCAGAAAATGTTTCTGTAATTTATCCCGGTGGAAAAACTTCGGATAGACCTAACGGATTCAGCTATGTGGAAGCCAGATTCGAATATAATGAAGAAGACAAGCTATATTATCGTTTTCAGTATGGAGGAGAACATATTGACGAGTTAACAGGAGAACAATTAGCTTACAATAATGTTATTTTCCAGTATTGTCATGGGGAAGTACGGGATGCGGAAGATTATCTTGCTTTTGGATGTCATGGAGACGAAGGCATGATGGTTCGTGTATTTACCCAAGGAAAAATGATTACCGGAACTTGGAGTAAAATGACCAATGACGGTCCGGCTTTTTATGTAGACAGTGAAGGCGATCCGATTGTATTAAGTCCCGGAAAAACATGGATTTGTATTATTTGGGATCAATATGGTGATGACGTAGTTTATGAATAGTGTTTCGGTAGTGAAAGGTAAAAACAAATGAAAAGTATATGGAATAGCTTTTTGTTGGCATTTTCTATGTATTCTATTAGTCCAAAAACTAAGGTAGAGCGTAATAACGAGAATACAAAATACATATTAATATTTATTCCATTGATAGGAGCTGTGATCGGATACATTTCTGCAAAATGGGCAATGGTTTATCCATACCTGTGCAGTTATATGATATTACCGGCAGTGGTGGGAGCCGTGCTTCCAAGTATGCTTTCCGCAGGGTCTCATTTGGATGGATTTTTCAGAACTGTAGATGCACTTTGTTCACATCAGCCAAGAGAAAAGAAACTTCAGATATTAGAGGATTCCCATGGTGGCTATTTTGCCATTATTGTATGTGTGTGGTACTTTATGCTTGCTATTGGCGTATGGAGTGAAATGCCGGTAGATGGTTGGTTTGTTTTGGCATATAGTTTTGTGCTTTCACGTGCATTATATGGAGTTTCCATCTTAGCAATCAAACACGCCAAGGAAAGTAAATGTAGTATTTATGTGCCACAGGGAAGGTTGAAGATCATCGAAATTGGAATCATGTTGTTGTATATTGCCTTTTGTGTCAAGGGCATGATTTCTTTAAATCCGGCAGCAGGCAGTTATTGTATCGCAGGAGCTGTGGTTGCATTCTTGCTTTCTATGTATGTTGCCCACAGAAACTTTGGAGGTGTCACAGAAGATACGGCAGGTTTTTTTGTACAGATTTGTGAAGTGTTAATGCCATTGGCAGCATTAATTGCGTATAAACAGTGGTGGTAATTATATAAGCACAGCGTGATATAACCTAAAGGAATGGCGAATATAACTATTCGCCATATTTTTTTGTATTGACATTTGTACAATTTGGGAGTAATCTAATACACATAATTCTTGAATACATGAATACAATTTGTACATGTAGTTCACGAGTGAAGGAGGAAACTATTATGAAAAAATTTATTAGTGTGTTACTTGCAGCAGCAATGACAGCAACTATGCTTGTAGGATGTAGTGCAAAAGAAGCAGAAGCACCTGCAACAGACAGTGCAGCAAGTACAGAAGCAGCAGAAGTAGAAGGTGCTGCATTTAAGATTGGTGGATGTGGTCCAACAACAGGTGGCGCGGCAGTTTATGGTTTAGCAGTTCAGCGTGGTGCTCAGATTGCAGTTGATGAAATCAACGCAGCCGGTGGTATCAACGGATATCAGATTGCTTACAATTTCGCAGATGATGAACACGATGCAGAAAAAGCAGTTAATGCTTACAACACATTAAAAGACTGGGGTATGCAGTTATTTATGGGTACTGTAACCAGTGGTCCTTGTGTAGCAGTTGTTGAAAACACAAATGCTGACAATATGTATCAGATTACACCAAGTGGTTCTGCAGTAGATTGTATCAAATATCCAAACGCTTTCCGTGTTTGTTTCTCTGACCCTGGTCAGGGTGGAAAATCTGCTCAGTACATCGGTGAAAATGGCATTGCTTCTAAAGTAGCAGTTATCTATGATAGCTCTGATGTATACTCTACAGGTATTTACCAGTCATTTGCAGCAGATGCAGCAAATTTTGGTGTGGAAATCGTAGCAGCAGAAGCATTTACAGCAGACAACAAAACAGACTTCACAATTCAGTTACAGAAAGCAAAAGATGCAGGTGCTGAATTAGTATTCTTACCTATTTACTACTCTGAAGCAGCATTAATCTTAAGCCAGGCAAACAGCATGGGATTTGCTCCAATGTTCTTTGGATGTGACGGTTTAGACGGTATCCTTTCTGTAGAAGATTTTGATACAACATTAGCAGAAGGCGTTATGTTATTAACACCATTCGCAGCTGATGCAGATGATGAAGCAACTAAGAACTTCGTAGCAGCTTATGATGCAGCATATGGTGAAACACCAATCCAGTTCGCAGCTGATGCTTACGATGCAATTTATATCATCAAAGCAGCACTTGAAAAAGCAGGCGCAACACCTGAAATGAGTGCTTCCGAAATCAATGATGTTATGAAAGCAGCTATGTTAGAAATCACAGTAGATGGTTTAACAGGTGCAGGCATGACTTGGACAGAGGACGGCGAAGTTAATAAAGAACCAAAAGCTGTTAAAATCGTAGATGGTGCATACACAGCTATGTAATTAAACAGCAGGTTACTTAAACGCAAGTAAACAGTAACTAAGGAAATGAGTTAAAAGGGCTGAGACCATCAGCCCTTTTTATGCATATGGAGGAGATTATGAGTAGTTTCTTTTCTTATTTAATTAACGGTATTAGTTTGGGAAGCATTTATGCAATTATTGCCCTTGGATATACCATGGTATACGGGATTGCTAAGATGCTGAACTTTGCCCATGGTGATGTTATCATGGTGGGTAGCTATATGACTTTCTTAATGGCGAGTTCTTTAGGACTTCCGCCGGCAGTAGCAGTATTGGTTGCTGTGGTGGTATGTACTGTTCTTGGAATTACCATCGAAAAAATTGCATATAAACCTTTACGAAAGGCGCCGTCTTTGGCAGTTTTAATTACCGCCATCGGTGTAAGTTATTTTTTGCAGAATGCAGCGCTTTTAATTTTCGGTGCTAATACAAAAATGTTTAAATCTGTGATTTCCCTTCCTGCAATTCAGTTAGCTGACGGAAGCATTAATATTTCCGGGGAAACACAGGTAACTATTGTAGCTTGTGTTATTATTATGATTGCGTTGACAACCTTTATTAAGAAAACAAAAGCAGGTCAGGCTATGCTTGCGGTATCTGAAGACAAGGGAGCAGCGGAGCTTATGGGTGTAAATGTAAATGGAACCATTTCCTTGACTTTTGCTATCGGTTCTGCTTTGGCAGCAGTAGCAGGTGTACTTCTTTGTTCCGCATACCCGACTTTAACACCTTATACAGGATCTATGCCCGGTATTAAAGCTTTCGTAGCAGCAGTATTTGGTGGTATCGGTTCTATTCCGGGAGCGTTTCTTGGAGGAATTTTATTAGGTGTTATTGAAAATATGTCAAAAGCGTACATATCCTCCCAGTTATCTGATGCAATTGTATTCTCAGTTTTAATTATCGTATTACTTGTAAAACCTACTGGAATTTTAGGTAAGAAAATCAAAGAAAAAGTTTAGAATTCCCGTTGGTTTTAAGACCATATATAATCTGTTTTAGAAAGGTAAAGTAATAAGATGAAAAAGAAAATGAATTTGAATAAATCAACAAAAAGTACCTTAATCACTATAGGTATGGTTGTTGTTACTTATATAGTTATGATGATACTGACACAGGCAGGAGCCTTGTCCAGTTTGATGAAAGGGTTATTGGTACCTCTTTGCATTTATGCCATTATTGCAGTGGCTCTTAATTTAACAGTTGGTATTTTAGGAGAATTAAGTTTAGGACACGCAGGATTTATGTGTGTAGGTGCATTTTCCAGTGCATTTTTCTCAATTTGTTTTAAGGAAACTATGGCAGCAGGACCAAGATTCTTCCTTGCTATTGTTATTGGTGCATTGATTTCAGCCCTTTTTGGTTTGTTAATTGGGATTCCGGTTCTCAGATTACAAGGGGATTATTTGGCAATTGTAACTTTGGCATTTGGTGAAATTATTAAAAACATAATTAACGTTTTATATGTTGGACGTGATGCTAACGGTTTCCATTTTTCTACAAAGGATTTTATGTCATTAAATATGGAAGCGGACGGAAAGATTTTAATTAATGGTGCCCAGGGGATTACCGGTACACCACACGATTCTAACTTTACGGTAGGAGCAATTCTTTTGGTGGTTACATTACTGATTGTATTGAATCTGATTAATTCCAGATCGGGACGCGCCATTATGGCGATCCGTGATAACCGTATTGCGGCAGAATCCGTAGGTATTAATATTACAAAATATAAATTATTGGCATTTTCCATTTCAGCAGGACTTGCAGGCTTGGCAGGGGTATTATATGCACACAACCTGTCTATCTTACAGGCACAGCCTAAGAACTTCGGATATAATATGTCTATTATGATTTTAGTGTATGTGGTTCTTGGTGGAATTGGAAATATCAGAGGTTCTGTAATTGCTTCTGTTATTTTAGTACTGCTTCCGGAATTAATGCGTGAGTTAAACGATTATCGTATGTTAATTTACTCTATAGTTTTAATTGGAATTATGCTCTTTAACTGGGCACCAAAAGCAAAATTATTTAGAGAAAAATATTCGCTGAAAAGATTATTGAAGAAAGACAACTAAGGAGGAAAGATAAATGGCATTATTAGATGTAAAGAATTTAGGTATCTCCTTTGGAGGTCTTCGTGCAGTAGATAAATTTGAAATCAAAATCGAAAAAGGTCAGTTATATGGTTTGATTGGACCAAACGGTGCCGGTAAAACAACAGTATTTAACCTTCTAACCGGTGTGTATAAACCGGATGATGGGAAAATTGAGTTGGATGGAAAGAATATAACAGGCTCCAAAACCATTGATATTAACAAAGCAGGAATTGCAAGAACATTCCAGAATATCCGTCTTTTCAAGGAATTATCTGTGTTAGATAATGTAAAGGTTGGTCTTCACAACCAGTATCATTATTCTACTATCGAAGGTATTCTTCGTTTGCCAAGATATTTTAAAGTGGAAAAAGAAATGAATGAAAAAGCCATGGAGCTTTTGAAGGTATTTGATTTAGACAAGGAAGCAGATTTTCTTGCGTCCAACTTACCTTATGGTAAACAGAGAAAATTGGAAATTGCCAGAGCCTTGGCAACCAATCCAAAGCTTTTGTTGTTGGATGAACCGGCTGCGGGTATGAATCCAAACGAAACAAAAGAGTTGATGGATACCATTCGTTTTGTAAGAGATAATTTCGATATGACAATTTTGTTAATTGAACATGATATGAAGCTGGTATCCGGTATTTGTGAAGAATTGACTGTATTAAACTTTGGTCAGGTTCTGGCTCAGGGAAAAACAGCAGATGTATTAAATGATCCTGAAGTTATTAAGGCATATTTGGGTGAATAGAACGGAGGAAAGATAAATGGCAATGCTAAGTGTAAACAATTTACAGGTACACTATGGTATGATTCAGGCAATTAAAGATGTATCTTTCGAAGTTAATGAAGGTGAAGTTATTGCCCTGATTGGTGCCAATGGTGCAGGAAAAACGACTATTTTACATACCGTAAGCGGTCTTTTGCAGCCAACAAAGGGAAGTGTTATTTTTGAAGGACAGGACATCACAAAAGTACCTGCCCACAAAATTGTTTCTTTGGGTATGGCGCATGTGCCGGAAGGACGAAGAGTATTTGCACAGTTAACAGTTTTGGAAAACTTAAAACTTGGAGCATATACACGTAAAGATAAAAATGAGATGGAAGAGACCCTGAAGATGATTTATAAAAGATTCCCTCGTTTGGAAGAAAGAAAAAATCAGATTGCAGGTACTTTATCCGGTGGTGAACAGCAGATGTTAGCTATGGGTAGAGCTTTAATGAGCCATCCTAAGATTATTCTTATGGATGAGCCTTCCATGGGACTTTCTCCTATTTTTGTAGAAGAAGTATTTAAGATTATCCGTGATATTTCTGCAGAAGGCGTTACTGTTTTATTAGTAGAACAGAATGCTAAAAAAGCATTAAATATTGCAGATAGAGCGTATGTATTGGAAACAGGAAACATTATTTTACAGGGTGACGCGAAAAAGCTGATGAATGATGAATCCGTGAAGAAAGCATATCTTGGAGAATAGTAGACATCTGAATACTGTAAAATAGCTTATCTTGAAAACTAAGGAGATAAAATATATGGGAAGATTGGTAATTACAATTGCCAGAGGATATGGTAGTGGTGGTAGAACCATGGGTAGACTTTTGGCAGAGGAATTGGGAATTAATTATTATGACAGAGAACTGGTTCGTTTAGCATCCGACAAGAGCGGAATCAGTGAGGCTATGTTTGG
>JAFZGJ010000046.1 GCA_017555455.1 Lachnospiraceae bacterium | reverse complement strand
TATTAAGAGTGCTTTAGCTGGGAAATAGTTAGGTTAAAGATAACATTTATCATAAAGAAATAATGGAAAGCCCATGTACTTGCAGGATGCAGGTATATGGGCTTTGTGTTTTATATCGTTGTTGAATTTTTTAATTATGCAGTGTTTGACGTTCACCTATGAGTCTTTTACCAGTGTTTCGATAGATAGATTGCATAAATTAGAACTGACTATCTGCATAGAATTTTCTTCTGCTAATTTTTTTCCCTTATCTCAACAGATAGATTTTATATAATTTAGTCAGCTATCTGTTTCGTGTCAGTACACTGATATTTTTCGTACATACATTTTTCTTTAAAATAGCAATATTTTGAAATTCCGGCACTCAAGTTGAACTGTCATGGCTGGATAGTGTCAAATGACCTATGAAAAAACTGAGTAAAGAAAAAAGGCTCAGATGAACCTTGATAATTGCAGATATTATAGTTTGTGGTAGATTACCGCCACCCTTGACAGCACGAAAAAGAACTGCTGTAGGTGTATCACCGACGGCAAAGAACTCAGGAACAGTCAGAATTCTTTCCGTCATTTACAGCAGTGTAGCAGTTCTTTTTCGTGCCATCAAGGGCAAGCCGCAATGCGGTGGCTGGATTACTTACCTCGGGCTTGGAATCTAGGAACAGCCAGAGCCTTCGGATTGCAGATTCAGAATGGTCTGTTGGCCAAGAAAGATAAGAAGCTGCCATTTGGCGGGCATGTTATCTGCATGTTCCAACATATCGACCTTGTTCAATACTTTGTAATTGTTGTGGTGGTGTGGACGAAGGAAGTTGTAGTAGGCAACCCAAAGAGCTAAGTCGTAGCTGGCACCGTCATAGTTATCGAATCCGTTTGTAGGTCGATAGGTATAAAATGTCAAGCGAAAATGTACAAAAAATATGATATAAGAATGTACAATTATTCTGCCTGTTTTAAATGTTCTTTCAGTCTGTATGATTTTCCGGATATAGGTATTACGTGTGCATGATGTAACACCCTGTCCATAATGGCATTGGCTACAACAGCATCAAAAAAGATTCCATCCCATTCGTTGAAATTCATATTGGTTGTTAAGATGGTGCTTTTCTTTTCGTAACGCATATCAATAAGCTGGAAAAACAGGTTAGAATCTTCTTTATTAATCGGCAGATAGCCCAGCTCATCTATAATGAGCAGACGGTATTTGCTAAAATGCTTCAGTCTTGCGTCCAGCCGGTTTTCCAGTTTTGCACGTTTTAACTGTTGTAAAAGATCATTGCATTTAATGAAATATGTGCTTACATGTTTTTTGGCGGCAGCTACTCCGATAGAAGTTGCAAGGTGTGTTTTACCAACTCCACTTGGGCCTAAAAATACGATATTTTCATTTTTTTCCAGAAATGCAAGGCTGGATAATTCCCTCATTTCCTGCTCATTCACACCTGGCTGGAATCCGAAATCATAGTCTTTTAATTCTTTGACAAATGGGAATGCAGCTGCTTTGATCATGGATTTGGAAGCATTCTGCTCTTTGAAATCCACTTCATAATTGCTCAGTTTTAACAGGCCTTCCGTAAAAGACAGTCCGTTTGCCGTCACAAAATCCCTTATTTCATCCAGATGAAGTTTCATCTGTGTTAATTTCAGCAGTTCCAGATTGGTGGTCAGCTGATTGTATGTACTGTTATTCATAACCATATACCTTTCCTATAATTGCAAGATTTTCCTTTGCCCTTTCCTTTATGTGCTCTTCTTTGAAAACATGGGATTTCCGTGCTATGGCAGCATAATGGTCAGCAATATAATTTAATTTTTTGTGGCTTATCTGATGAATGGTTATAAAATCTGTGTTACAATACACATGAATATAACCATCATATACCTGTAAAGATACCGTTTTTCCTACATACTCAGGCGGGACTGAGTACTGGTTTCCCTTATAATGAAACATACTGGAATGATTTATTTTTACAATACTGGTTGTTATTTGGTAAGGCTTTCTTATGGAATCAGTTGGCAGACTGTGTAAGAAAGCCTTTTCTTTGGTAAAATATAGGGAAGGAATCCTTCCGGTTCCCTGGCTTACCCGGGAATTCACCCTGTTATTGATTCTTGTTACCAGCTCTACCAGTCCCCTGTAATTTAATTTCCCATTATATGCCCGGATTTCATCAAGGATCTTCATGGGAGCTTCCACCTTGGCTTTCGTTTTTGGACATCCGGCAATGCAGGGTTTTACTTTAAAACCGTAATCATCCGCAAACTGTTGGAATCTGTTGTTTACCTTTCCTGGAAAATGTTCCGTTCTGGCTTCATCCATGACGGTCTTCATGTTGTCTGTGAGTATTTCCTCAGGAATGCCCCCGAAATTTTCAAAAGCATCGTCCAGAAAGGAAAATAGGATATCCTGTGTTTTGGTAAGGGATACCCGGTAAATCCGGTATCTGGAAAAAGAAAGCAGGAGAACAAAGATATTCACATCAATGGTCTCGCCGGAAGACAAAAGAAACGGGATGGATTCTTTCCAGTCCAGCTGTGCCTGTTTTCCCATATCGGTTTCAAAGCGGAGGCTGACGTTCTCTTTATTGGATGTTTTCTTTTTTCTGAAATAAGAATCGAACTGGGGATATTTGCGAAGGTAAGTGGCAAAGTTGCAATAAACCCCTGTATAACCATGGTTGTCTACAAGATACTGCCATAATACCTTTCTGTAATAAAATACCTGCTGGTTATGGTCTGATAATAAATCCGCAATAATATCATAAAAAGGTGTGATGCAGTCACTGCTCTTTCTTGTCTTTGGTTTTTGGTATCCTTCTAAATACTTTGTAACTGTACGCCTGTCAACATCCAGTTCCCTGGCGATCTGGCTTTTATTAATCTTCAATGTTCCCTCCTCTAAAAATGGTTTTAATTTATATAAATCTTCAACACTGTTAATTTTTATATCTGTTATGATTTGATTTTTTAATATCATTATGAGCCCCTCCTGACAGCTCATGTATCATAACATTTGTACATTTTTATTCCATACTTTTTGTACATTATTAATTATAACTTTATA
>JAFZGJ010000045.1 GCA_017555455.1 Lachnospiraceae bacterium | reverse complement strand
TTAAATCCCGGCATCCACATAGTCCTCTGCACAATTACTGCACCCACATGGTCAATAAACATAATTACCAGTGCAATTATTTTTAATGTGCTTCCACTAAAAAACGTTCTTTTTAAATCCATAATTTTTAAAGCTCCCTTTTACCTTTTTATTCTATTTTTCTACTTAAATAAATTTCCCCTTTTGTACTTTTATATTTTTCATTTACCCTAATTCGATTTCACTACTTCTTTATAGAAATCCACCGCTTTCGGTAAGGCTCCCCTAAAAATATTTTCATTCAATCCATGAATACTTGCGTACTGCTGACTGTCAATATAAAGAGGTGCCAAACGAATAGCATTCTCACATACATCACTGTAAAACTTACAATCAGTACCACCGGTCATAACATAAGGACAGGTTCCTACCCCCGGATAAACCTTCTGTACCACGGATTCAATTAACTTAAACTGTCTTCCTTTAAAGTCTACGATAGGACAAGGATAATCTTTGTAAATTACTTCCGTTTCCAAATCATATTCTTTAGCCATATCAGAAATCAGCTGAATACTTTCGTCAGTTGGCTGATGATGAATATAACGCATATTTCCGGTTATATAAGCCGTCTGTGGAAGTACATTTAACCCATCACTTCCTTTCGCCTTTGTAAATGCTAAAGTAGTACGGATCATAGCACCTGCTGCTGCATTAATGGAAGGTAATAACTTAGCAAGCAAACCTTCAAACAGCCATAAATTTGCCATAATTAATTTTAATCCAAAATTCATATTTGGTGCCATTCTGGTAAACATTTCCCGCACTGTAGGTGTAATCTGAGATTTAAAAGGATTCTTCTTTTCCACTGCAGCCATAAATTTACCAAGACGTACTAACGGTGTATTTTTCCCCGGTGCGCTGGCATGACCGCCTTTGCCGTGAGCTATAAATTTCACATCTCCGTAACCTTTTTCTACTACTCCTACCATAGCATAAATGCCATTTACTCCGGCAATCGGTGCATGAACAATCATTCCGCCCTCATCCAAAATCAGATCTAATTTTACACCTTTTTCTTTTAAGAAATTATTAATGGCAGGGCCACCATCACCACTGACTTCTTCTGTACAGCTACTGGCAATGTACACATCCATAGGTGGTTGATATCCTTCTGCAATCAACTCTTCAACAGCTCCGAATATGCAACATAAACTGGCTTTGGTATCTACTGCTCCACGTCCCCATACACGGCCTTCGCTGTCAATATCACCACTAAAAGGAGCATGTTCCCATTCTCCTCCGGCTTCCACCACATCATGATGACTCATGAACATAATAGGCGCTTTTTCTCCGGTTCCTTTCCATTTGAAAAGCAGACTGCCATTTAAAACATTTTTTTCACAAGTACTATGTACGTTAGGAAATTCCTTTTCCAGCACCTTATGAAATTCTAAAAACTTACTTCTATCCTGCTGATGTGGTTCTGAAATGGTTTCCACCTGAAGCATTTTGGAAAGTTTATCCCCATAAATTACTGCTCTCTCAGTTTTATCCAATTCCACAACCGCCTGACTCGCTGCTGTTGGTTTTAACATAAGTGTTCTTGCTAAAACAACCACTATAAGTACTAAAATTAAAGCCAATATTATCCACACAACAACCATTTATTTATCCCCCTAAAGCCTTTACCCAGACTTTTTTCTCTACCTTGTCTTCTTAATTAATTATTTTAACTTTCCTTTTTTGAATAAGAAGAAACCAATTCCTAACGCTAATGCTCCACTTGGAAGTAACATTAAACTGGTCTGACTGATTAAAGAAGGTACCAAAATATATAAAGAGGTCATTAATGCCAATGGTAATACCGCAATCTGAGGACTCTTCATAAAATATTTCAATCCTAAAGCACCGAACAATGCAGGTACCACGTTATTGAATGCAGGCAGTAAAACAGGATTCTGTAATACCGGCTGTAACGGAACCATTAAGACAACACCTACTGCAATTACCAAAGTAGTCACAATGGCGCTGGTAGCAACGCTAATTGTAGATATAATTTCATGCTCCGGTGTTCCGTCTACAGTTCCTGCAATTTCTTTGGAGTTCATAACACAAGGAATTTTCATATTGGTTACATTTCCGGTGATAAAAGAAAGATAACTTCCTCCTACTCCCAACATTGGTGTATACACCAAAAATTCCACAATAGCTACCGGAATATAAATCACTCCTACTTTTGCAAAACCACTAAGGAAAGCTTTAAAATCCGGTGAAACACCAAATAATGCACCTACTACAAAAGGAAGTGCTACTAAAAAAATCACGGAAAGTACCAAGGTAATTCTACCAAGGCGATGCAGTTTGCTGCTAAATTCTTCCATAAATATCTGTTTATCTTTCATCTTACGCACCTCCTATATCACCAACTGAATTACAACTGCCATAGCCATAGCAATTAACATACTTGCTGCCAAACTAAAGTTATCCAGAACTTTCATATTCTTTTTCTGAGTAAAATATTCAAATACAGCCATACAAAGTCCTGCAATAGCAGCTACTACTAAAGGCATCCAATCACCATCTCCCGGTGCAAATACTTTTCCGATATAAGAACCTATATAAGATGCACAAAGACCTACAAACATCGCTGTAGTAGCATATGCTCCAAATCCCGGTTTACTTTCTGTATTTTCAGTTTCTGCCTTTTTCGGTTTTGCCTGCATTTTCCCTAAGTATTTCTTCAGGAAGAAGATACAACAGAAAACTCCGCCTAAAATACCAAAGGTCATTACCAATGCAATGGTTACAAAATATTCCGTATTTAACAAATCTAACCTAAGGCTGGGAAGTCCCATGCTCTGGGCTGCAATTTCTGCCACGTTTAATTCATACTGTAATGCACCAATAACGGATAAACGAAGCCAGGAAAAAGGAACTCCTAAAGTACCGCTTAAAGCAATAACTCCAAGTAAAATACTGATGGATGGAAGCAAGGTAAAGGTTGCACTGGATACAATAGCCTTTTTCAATACCTGTTTATCCATTCCTATTTCAATTCCTGCCTTGTAACTTTTTACAAGAAACACCACACACATTAAAGTAATAAAGGTTAACACTGCCGCTACCAACAAGTAGAAAAATCCACTGTTTACCTCATTTAAATAAGTATTCATCTTTCCATAATTCCCTTCTGCTTTATCTTTTGTTAAACCTTTTCCGGAAAGTGCCCATTTTCCCTAACACCTTCGTTTCCGGTTCACATTATTTATTTTTTTGATAGATTACCAGCAATCCTTTAAGTAGCAAATCTTCATCCAAAATAATCTCTTTCTTGCATAAAGGAACTATTTTTTTCGCCAGACCTCCGGTTGCCACTACCGTTGCTTTCTTTCCAAGCTCTTCTTCCATGCGGTCAATGATACCGTCCAAAGCACCGGCATTACTGTAAAGCACACCACTTTTCATACAGTCAATGGTATTCTTTCCGATGACTTTCTTAGGAACATCCAAACTAATACCACTTAACTGGGAAGCTCTGGAAGTTAAAGCATCCAGCGCCACTCTAACACCGGGTAAAATCATACCTCCGATATAGTTTTTCTTCTCATCCACTACAGAAACTGTGGTTGCAGTTCCCATATCAATGACAATCAACGGTACCGGATATTCTGCAATCCCTGCCACCGCATCTGCCACCAAATCTGCTCCCAAAGAAGCCGGCTGATCCATTAAAATATTTAACCCGGTTTTAATCCCCGGTCCCAATACCATAACATCCTTTTTAATAATTTTTTCCGCAGCCAATTTGGCAATATTAGTAATCTGAGGCACTACGGAAGAAATAATTCCCCCTTCAATTTCCTCTTTGTTAATATTATAAATATCCAAAACAGTCTTAATGTCTATGGCATATTCTAATTCCGTTTTGGTTCTGACTGTAGAAAGTCTTTCAATAAAATATGTCTTTTGCTTATCAATACATCCGATTACGATATTTGTATTTCCAATATCTATGGCTAAAATCATATTCCCTTCTCCTTAGGCAATCTGTTTGCCGTAATCCTTTCTCTCTCCTGTTATTATTTCCCTGAGTTTTTTCCTGCGGAAACATAAATTTTAATTAATACTTTTCCTAAAGCAATGACTAAAATTGCCGCTGCGATAGCTTCCGGAACTCCGGATGCCAAAACAGTTCCCATAATCAATCCAAACACCGCTGTCACTGCCACTTCTTTTGCCTGAGCATACTGACTTGCAAAAAGTACATAAATACTGCCCATAACAAAAATAGTGTTGAACATAGAACCTAAAAAACCGGTAACCAATAATGCAATATTTTGGTTCATTTTCACTCTTTTTAAGAAAATCCAAAGCCAACCTGCTGCAATTCCCATAGCAGTTCTACAACCTACGGATACCCAAAGGGCTTTTATTACCCCCGCAAAACCGGTAGTACTTAAAAATGGTGAAAAAGCAAAGGATAACAGTGTAGGTGCCATAGTATTGCTAATCAAAGAACAAATACCAAAGGTAGCTCCTAAAATAGCTCCTGCCAATGGTCCCAATACGATGCTTCCGATAATTACAGGAATATGTACTGTAGTTGCTTTTACAATAGGTAACTGTATCATTCCCAGTGGTGTATTTGCCAATAAAATGACAATTGCCATCATCAATGCTACGGTTACTGTCCAACGAGTGTCTTTTTTCTGCTTATTCATTTTTCATGTCCTCCTTGTTATCGCTCCCCTTTAGGGATACAACACTTGATTAACAGCTTAATCATACTTTTAAACTGTGGTAGGCTAAACTGTTAATTCATTAATAATAAAATTCTATCCAGAATGACTCCGGCTGCATCCTCTTTACTCATCCTATCGAGTGACACTTCCTCATTCTGTGTAATCAGAGTCAAAACATTGGTGTCTGTCTTAAATCCTGCTCCCTCCACTTTCAAATTATTGGCAGCAATCATATCCAGATTCTTCTTCTCCAGTTTTGCTCTGGAATTACTGATCATATTTTGGGTTTCCATGGAAAAGCCACACAAGAACTGCCCTTCTCTTTTATGTTCGCCCAAATATTTTAAAATATCATCTGTCCGTTCCAATTCAATGGACATCTGGTCATCTTTTTTCTTCATTTTCTCATCACTGACAAAAGCCGGTCTGTAATCTGCCACTGCAGCAGCTTTTATAATTATATCCTGTTGGTCACTGACTGCCGTAACCGCTTCAAACATATCCTTTGCGGAAACAATGGAAACCACCTTAACAAAAGGCGGCGGTGCAATGGAAACCTGACCACTGACTAAGGTTACTTCTGCTCCTCGCATAGCTGCTCTTTTTGCCAAAGCATAACCCATTTTCCCTGAAGAATGATTTGTAATATATCTTACCGGATCAATTTTTTCCTGTGTTGGACCTGCAGTAATTAAAATTTTCTTACCCTTTAAATCCTTTTCAAAAGCAATTTCCTGAGTAATATACTGCAATAAAGTTTCCGGTTCCGGCATTTTTCCCGCTCCCGTATCTCCGCAAGCCAAATAACCACTGGCAGGGGTAATAATATGATAACCATACTTTTCCAATATTTTCAGATTATCCTGCAAAATCGGATTTTCATACATATTGGTATTCATAGCCGGCGAAATATAAATAGGACACTTGCAAGCCATGACTGTTGTAGTCAACATATCATCTGCGATTCCATGGGCAATTTTCCCGATTACGTTAGCACTTGCCGGTGCAATCATTACTACGCCCGCTTTTTTTGCAATGGAAACATGTTCTACCTGAAACTGAAAATTACGGTCAAAAGTATCTACCAGACACTTATTTCCTGTCAGGGATTCAAAGGTGATCGGATTAATAAAATTAGTTGCATTCTGTGTCATTAACACATGTACATCTGCATGAAGCTTTTTCAATGCACTTGCCAGATTGGCTATTTTATAAGCCGCAATACTTCCTGTTACTCCCAAAAGAACTGTTTTATTTTTTAACATAAGGTTCTCCCTTCTGCTGGTTTTAAATGTTTCAATAAAAGAGTATAACATACTTTATCCGATTATTCCATATTTCTATTTCCCACAAGAGTAACTTTACCTCTGATTTTTATTTATCCATAAAATTTTTTAAGTAAACCTCTACAGAACGGGTCATTTCCTTGGAAAAATCTGAGTTGTATTTCCGTTCACAAAATCTTTGCATCCATTCTTCATAGGATAGCACCCCTGCTTTTTTCTGCCACATCTCTCTTCTTTCGGTTTCTTCCATAGCTCTGTAGGCATTTTCATGTACCACATGGGATAATTTTACTCTTTCCGGCTTTTCCCTCTGCATTTGCTGCTTTGTAGGATAGCCAAATACCAACATCACTGCCGGGAATGTATATTCCGGTAATTGTAACATTTCTTTATGTATTTCGGCATTTTCCATAATATCTCCGATATAGCAGCTACCGATGCCAAGACTTTCTGCCGCAACCACTGCATTCTGTGCTGCAATGGCTGTATCTGTCACTGCTAACATCAAATCTCCCACTCCCGGATTTCTGGGTGTGGCTCCTACGTCCTTAAATCCTTCATACCATTTACGGCAATCTGCTACAAAAACCAAAACCATGTCTGCCTCTGCTATGAAAGGCTGATTGTCACAGCTTACTGCCAATTTTTCTTTCAACTTCTTATCTGTTACATCAATAATGGTATACAACTGTTGATTCCCTGCTGTCGGTGCCTGGGTTGCCGCCGTTAAAATTAGTTCCTTCTTT
>JAFZGJ010000044.1 GCA_017555455.1 Lachnospiraceae bacterium | reverse complement strand
GGATATTAACGATTTGAAAAAAACAAATGACACGTACGGACACGAATATGGTGATAAGTTGATACAAAACGGAGCCGATATTGCCAAAAAGGTATGGGGAAGTGAGTGTATGTACCGTATAGGTGGTGATGAATTTGTGGCCGTTTGTTTTGATATGGATCAAGAACAAGCTGAGAAAAAAATAGCATTATTTAACAAAGAAATAGAAAACCACAATCTGCAGGATAATGGGGAAGTAGTGAATCTGCAGATGGCAATTGGAATGGCAGTATATCATCCTGAAACTGACAAAGAATATATGGATGTGTTCCGTAGAGCAGATAATGCTATGTATGAAGATAAAAAGCAAAAAAAGAATAGAGAAAGGTAGAGACAGCAATGGTATTTACAAACGAAAAATGTGTGGGATGTAACAAATGTATCCGCTCTTGTCCGGCATTGACAGCCAATGTGGCGGAAGAAGGTAAAATTAATGTAGATGAAAAAATGTGTATCCAATGCGGAGCATGTTTTGATCATTGTATGCATGACGCAAGAGACTTTGATGATGATACAGTTAAATTCTTAAGTGATTTAAAGAACGGTAAAAAATTCTCAGTTATTGTGGCGCCGGCTTTTATTGCTAATTATCCCAAAGAATATAAAAAGATTTATGGATATTTAAAATCCTTAGGGGTAGCACATATTTATAGTGTTAGTTTTGGGGCAGATATCACCACATGGGCATATATCAGTTATTTGAAAGAAACAGGGAAAACCGGTCTTATCAGCCAGCCTTGTCCTGCCATTGTAAATTATATTGAAAAGTATCAGCCTGAGCTGATTCCGATGTTAGTTCCTCTACATAGCCCAATGATGGCGGAAGCAGTATACCTGAAAAAGTATAAGAATGTGACAGAAGATTTGGTATTTTTAAGTCCTTGTATTGCAAAAAGACTGGAAATTAATGATAAGAATACCGGTGGATATGTAAAATATAATGTAACCTTCAAGAAGCTTATGGAAGCCATCGGTAGCCAATACCGTAATGCTAAGGAAGCAGAGGAAGAAAGCAGTTATGGACTTGGTGCCAGATATCCCAAACCGGGTGGATTAAAGGAATGTGTTCATTTCTTTTTAGGAAACCAGACCGCAGTATTGCAGGTAGAAGGGGAGGAAGAAGCATATAAGTTTTTAAATGAGTATGCACACCGAAAAACAAATTTACCATTTATGGTAGATATTTTAAATTGTCAGAAGGGATGTATCCGCGGAACAGCTACCGACGCAAAGATAGATGATATTGATGTGGAACTGGCAATTAACGAAATGAATAAGCTGGTGGTAAACGAAGTTAAGCCCGGCAAAAACAACAAACGTAATCCATGGAATAGCGCATTGTCACTGGAAAAACGTTGGGAGTATTTCTGCGATCAGTTTAAAAATCTGAATATTCGTGACTTTAGCAGAGCTTATACGGATAAAAAGATTCATATCCTTACTCCTAGTGAACAGGAAATGGATGCTATCTTTAGAGATTTAGGAAAGGATACCAGAGAGTCACGGCATATCGACTGTTCCTGTTGTGGTTACCATACTTGTAAAGATATGGTAAAAGCTATTTATAACGGGGTAAACAGCAAAGAAAATTGCATCCATTATATTAAATTACTTGCAGAGCAGGAGAAGGAAGAAATAGAAGCAATCCATCTTAGCAATGTAAAAGACCAAGAAGAACGTAATGAAAAAATACATCGTATTACAGAAGAATTTGATCAACTAAATGAAGGAATTGTAGAACTTTCTAAAGTAAATGATGTGACAGCAGATGATGCTGGAAGTGTGGCACAGGTAGTAAGTGAAGTAATGAAGCAGTGTGAAACCATCAGTAAGTCATTAGAGCTTTTTGTTGATTTTTCGGATCTATATGTAGAGAGTAATCAAAATATTGCCGGAATTGCTAATAAGACAAATCTATTAAGCTTGAATGCCAGCATAGAAGCGGCAAGGGCCGGTGAAATGGGAAAAGGATTTGCTGTTGTAGCCGGTGAAATCAGAACTTTGGCGTCTTCTACCAAGGATTTAATTGAAGTAAATGATAAACAGGCTGCAGATACCTTGCCTAAGATTAAAGAAAGCATTGAGTTAATCAAAAATTTATTAGACAGCATTTCCGTACTTAATGAACGTGTGGTTAATATTGCAGCATCAACGGAAGAAATATCTGCTCAGAGTGATGCTATCCGCAATATGTCAAATCTGATGCAGGAACAAGTTAATTCTATTTAAATATAATAAAATAGGAGAGGTAGTATGAGAGTAAATAAAGAACTGGTCCCACGAATTCTCCGGGACATGAATGATGGAGTACTTGCTCTGGATCAGAGCGGGCGCATCATTTATATGAATCCTCAGAGCCGGGACTTGCTTCAGCTTACAGAGGATGCTCTTGGCAAAACCTATGCAGAAGTGTTTTTTGGAGAACATCAGGGGAAAGAAAATGATTCCTTTCATCAGATGGTTTTGGATGCTGTCTACGGAAAAGAAGAGACTCATTATAGGACCACGGTTTTCAAGGATAAAAATAATCAAAAAAGATATCTGCAAGTTACCTCCTCCTTTTTAAAGAGTGACGATACGAAGGATGCTTGCGGAGTAGTAATGCTAATGTCAGATGTTACAGAGACGGAAGTATTGAGAAAGAAAAGATATGATGCATCTATTGTATTTTCCTGTGTTACTGCTTGCGTATGTACGTATCTGCTATTGTTGGCTATTCTGGAATTCTTGAAAATCCATGTTCCCACCAAGGCGCTTACACAGGTTATTAATGGTATGGTGTGTGTTGCAGGGGTCATTATTTATAAAAAAACAGATTTTTCTGTTGATGAACTGGGATTAAAAATCAAGGATTATAAAGGAACCTTTACATTATCCGTAGGAATTTCTGCAGCACTGGTTGCGCTCATGGCTACAGTAAAACTAATATTGTTAAATGGAAATTCAGGATTTTTTGCAGAAGGAACTCCATTTTGGAATTGGAATATAGGATGGTACTCTTGGACTTCTTACGTATTTACCAGTGTTTTACAGGAGTTTCTTGCAAGAAGTATGGTTTATGGAAGTATCCGGAAAATGTTTGACGGGAAAAATGGCACCATGGTAGCTGTGATATTATCTTCTTTGTTATTTGGTGCGGTACATATTGCTCATGGATTTATGTATATGGCAGCAGCTATGATTTTATTAGGAGCTCTTGGAGGGCTATATGAAAAACAGCGTAATATCTGGGGCGTAGCACTGATACATTACGTATTGGGACAAGCAGGATGTTGCCTTGGATTTTTAGCATAATGCTATGGGGAGTATTTAATAGAAAAAGATTTTACATGATTGTAATGCAAATTTTAATATAATATTTATATATAAGAATGGAAGGCGGATAGAGAAAAATGGAAAGAAAACGTGAGATTCAAACCTATAAGAAGGGACAAGTTATTTTTAAAGAAGGTGACAAAGCAGACTGTATGTATGATATCCGTTGGGGAAGTGTTGGCATATATGCAAATTACGGAACCAAAGAGGAAAAGCTTTTGACAAAGCTGTCTGTAGAGGAATTCTTTGGTGAAATGGGATTAATTGACTGTGAGCCACGCAGTGCCACAGCGGTAGCACTGGAAAAGGATACAAGAGTAGAGGTTATTAATAAAGAGTGCTTTGGTGCCTTTTTGGAAGAATGTCCTACTAAGGTGTTAGTAATTATGCAACATATGAGTCACAGACTCCGTAATTTAACTAAGGATTACGTGGAAGTTTGCGGCACTGTAGCAGAAGCGGTTGAAACAGAAAAAAGCGGCAAAGAAAAGAGTGAAGGACTTCAGGAAAAAATGAAGAAATTCAATGATTTTTACAATAAAACTGCACAAAAATAATGTAGAAGATAAAGAGGGAAATTAAAATGGAAAATAACATAAAAACATTTGCAAAAGGTGAAGTTATTTTTTTAGAAGGTGCAATGGAATCCTGTATGTATGACCTTAAGAAGGGGAAAGTTGGCATTTATACAAATTATGGAAAGCCGGAAGAAAAGTTATTAACAGAGCTTAATGCTGAGCAGGGAAACGTTTTTTTTGGTGAGATGGGAATGATTGATTCCATGGCACGTAGTGCGACTGCAGTAGCAACGGAAGATGTGGAAGCATGCGTGATTACCGGAAGGGAATTTGGAGAATATTTCAAAGAAAAACCGGAAGTAGTATTGGAAATTATGCAGAATATGAGCAAGCGTATCAGAGCATTGTCCAAAGATTATTTAGATGCCTGCCATGCTGTAGCAGAAATGGTTGATACAGAAAAGACCGGAAAAGAGAAAAGTAACTGGTTTAAGAAGGCTGTTCAAAAGTTTATTGAAGATTATATGACAATGGCAGAACAGGTAGAAGTACAAAGCACTTCCTACTATTATGATTGTTTTATGGGCAGTGGTAATATGTGGATGGATCTGTATTAAATATATAGAGGAGAAGGGGCGTAATGCAAGGTAAGCACACAGACTTTATACGTGAAAGCATTATTCGTGATATGTCAGAGGGTGTCATGGCAATCGGAATGGATGGTATTATTAATTACGTTAATCCGGCAGTTACGCAGATTCTTGAGCGTGAGATAGAGGAACTTTCCGGTCAAAAATTTGCAAATTGTTTTTTTGAATATGAGGAAAATGATACCTTTAACCAGACCATTTTGGACGCCATTTATGACACTACAACTTCACATCGGAACGTGGTTTCCTATTTTACAGGGAAACAAACAAGACAGCTTCATGTTACTACATCCTATCAGCATAACGGTGAGGAAAAGGTGGGAATTGTTGTAGTAATCAGTGATATCAGTGAGTTGACAGAGCTAAGAGATGCAGTGAAAACCATGGAGCGTATCAAGAGGCTGAATCAACAGTTGGAGATGCGTAACAAACTATTAAGTGAAACCTTTGGTAGATTTCTTTCTGACGAAATTGTGCGTCAGCTTTTGGAAACACCGGATGGGCTTGCCTTGGGAGGGAAAAAACGTACCCTTACAATTATGATGAGTGATTTGCGTGGATTTACGGCACTCAGTGAACAAATGGAGGCCAGAGATCTTATAGCAATGCTTAACCATTACCTGGGAGAAATGACAGAAATTATTCAAAAGTGGAACGGAACTATTATTGAGTTTATTGGAGACGGAATTCTTGCTATTTTTGGTGCACCGCTTCCATCAGAATGTCATGCCTCAGAGGCAGTGGCCAGTGCTGTTGAGATGCAGGCACGAATGGAGGATATTAATGAATGGAATGCGAAACGGGGATATCCGGTGCTGGAGATGGGAATTGGTTTGAATACAGGAGAAGTTATTGTGGGTAATATCGGCTCCGAGAAGCGGACCAAGTATGGTGTTGTAGGAAACCATGTGAATCTTGCCGGTAGAATCGAAAGCTATACCGTGGGAGGGCAGATACTGGCATCCCCATTGACCAGAAAGCTTGTTACGGAACCATTAGAAGTTGTGCAGGAACTGAACGTATTTCCGAAGGGAGTAAAAGAACCCTTGCTGTTAACCCATATCATAGGAATTGGCGGAAAATACGGACTTTCTTGCAAACAAAAGAAGTCGGAAATGATAGCCCTGGAGACTCCAAGAAAGGTTGAATTTTTTGTTATTAGAGAGAAACACAGCGATTTGGAATCTAAGGTAGGATATCTGACGGCTTTATCTAAAACAGAAGCATTGTTAGAGACAGATGTGGAACTTGTACAATATGATAATTTACAGCTGGAGACCGGAGGAAAATTATTCTGCAAGGTGATATCTAAGGTGGATTCCCGGTGGCTTCTTCGTTTTACCGTAGTACCGGCGGGATTTGAACAATGGTGCGCTACATAGAGTTAAATAAATTGATTTATTTGATTATAAAAAGTCTATTTTTGTAGAAAATGGACTTTTTTCGATTCTATTAAATTTAGACTTATAAAAAATGTTATAATAAGGGTTCTATTTTTAAAATTGAAATATACGGAACAATGACAAGTTTTATATAGCTAAATTCTTAGTGTAAGGAGAAAAATTATGGAGAGAAACTACAGAAGAAAAGAGCGGTATCAGGCAATTTATGATGCATTTGAACCATTGCGAAAAGCAAAAAAAGATACCATACATAGTATCGTGTCTTATGGGAAGAAGCATCCTGTCTTAAAGTATCCGGTATTGCTGGCGGCAGTGGCGTTTATTTTTGTGTATAACTTTTTTATGCACTTGTTTATGCAGTTGCATGTAAGAGAAAAGTTAGCAAGAGGACTTGCTTTGGCAATGACCGTGGTTATTGTGATTACCAGTGTGGATGTTACTGCATTTGCAATGAAAAAAGGGGAGAATCAAAAAGAATCTGCGACCATTTTACAAATCGCAGATTTGGAAGAAGAAATTCTGACCCAGGAGATTGCAGTTGGGGAATCTATTGAAAAAGTAGTATTTCCGGATTACTTAGAGGTAACCGTAAGGGAAGAAGTAATGGTAAGTGAAGAACCAACGGAAGACGAGTCTGAGTTAGAAGAGGAAGAAGAAACAGAGGATGAATCCGAGTTAGAAGACGAAGAAGCGACAGAAGACGAATCCGAGTTGGAAGATGAAGAAGTGACAGAAGACGAATCTGAGCTGGAAGATGAAGAAGTAACAGAGGATGAATCCGGGGTAGAAGATAAAGAAGTAACAGAGGACGAATCTGAGTTAGAAGATGAAGAAGAAACAGAGGACGAATCCGAGTTAGAAGATGAAGAAGAAACAGAGGATGAACCTAAAGTAGAGGATGAAGAAGTAGCAGAAAGTGAAACGCAGCCAGAGCCGGAACCAGAGCCAGAGTCAAAACCAGAGCCGGAACCGGATCCTGTGGCAGAACCACAGCCAGTAGCAGAACCTGTGGTTGAGGAAGAAGAGGTAGATAATGCTGTTTCTGCGTTTATAGATGGATTATTCCAGCCTATGAAGGTATATGCTGCAGAAGCAGAAGTTGTAGCAGAACCAGAACTTATGACAGAAGTAGAGCCGGTAGTGGAGGCAGAACCGGCGACAGAAGCAGAACCGGTAACAGAAACCGTACAGATACAGTATAAGGAATCTGTTCGTAATGTGTCTGTAACATGGGAATTAGATACAGAAAAGAGTAGTAAACAAGAATTTTCTTCTGAAAAGGCAGGGGATTGCTTTGTTTATACAGCGGTATTGGAAGATTCGTATATATTATCAGATGGTGTAACTATGCCTAAAATTACGGTTACTATCATTGAACAGAAAACTAACGAAAAGGAAGTAAAACTGTACGAAGTAATTGAGGTAGATGGAGTAGCTGTTGAAGTATCAGCAGATGCGGGCGTATTCCCGGTTGGCGCAACAGTAAGCATTTTACCGGTATCAAGTGAATCTGTTTTTAATGATGTATCAGATGCAATCGCAGGTGAAAAAGCAAGAGATGCAGAAAGAGGAGCAGAAAGAGATATTATCTCTGCTTACGAAGAAAAAATTATAGCATTTGATATTACTG
>JAFZGJ010000043.1 GCA_017555455.1 Lachnospiraceae bacterium | reverse complement strand
CTAATCCTTCCGCTTTTTCCACAAAGGTAAATGGAATCCCGCTTAAATATAACAAATGCCCTATGAAGCCTCTGGCTATTTTGCCGGCTCCTAAAATTACACATTTCATAATTCTCTCCATTTCTCATACATCGGTTCAATACGATGATATAATTCCTTATAAATTTCAAATCGTTTTTTAAACCATTCCTGATAGTTTCCGATAGGGACAATCCTTTGGTTTATTTTAACCCATTCTTTGGTAATCTCCTCATAATCCTGACACCATTCTAAACCAACCGCTGCTGTCATGGCCGCCCCCAAAGCCGAAACATCACTTTCTTCCACCACTTCAACAGGAACCCCAAATATTTCTGCCTTCAACAAGTTAAGACATTCTATGGCCGCTGCTCCACCGGAAATAGTAATTTTATCCATATTTGGTTTTCCCATGGTTTCATAAATATGATACAAGCTGAAAACCACTCCTTCCATAACAGAATACGCCATCTGTTCCATAGAGCAATTTTCTTCAATTCCAAAGAATACTCCTCTGGCATCAGCATTCCAGACAGGAGCTCTTTCTCCTTTTACATAAGGAAGAAAAATCGGCGGCTTTTCTTCCTTTATTTTCTCTAAATCCAATTCCTGTTCCCGAAGCAATTTCAAACCATATTTAATAGAGGGACCACTGGATGCCGTCACTCCATAATGCACCATATGTTCTATGTAGGGACCGCTGACCAAACTTGTATTTATATCAATCTCCCTCTGTAATACTCCTAAGTGTTCACTGGTTCCGGTAACATCAAACATCTGGCCAATCCGGTTAACGCCCATTCCCAAAAGTCCTGCATAATAATCATTCAATCCTACATACACCGGGATCCCTGCCGGAAGAACATTATTTTTTAAATTCAATTCTTTCGTATATCCTGCCATTTCATCAAATCTTTTGATAACAGGCAGCATTTCCTCTTCTAAAGAAAGTTTCTGCATAAAAAAACTACTATATTTCTTTGTTTTCAAATTTGCCAATCCACGCCAGGAATAGGCATCTGTCACCCATTCTCCGGTAAGCTTCTCTAAAATATATTCTTTCGGCTGACATATTTTTTGAATATTTTTAAAATGCTTCTTTATATATTTTAATCTCGGTAGGGGATACGAAATAATATCCGGGTGAGGCATAGAGATTTCTTCCACAAACTTATCCCTGGAATAGTTTGTTTTCCACCATTCCAGTTCTTCTTTCCCCACTCCCTTATTCCAACTGATTACCTCTTCATCATTTACCAAATAGGTTCCCACTTGAGATGACAATCCAATAGCAACAACTTCCTTCCAATCTATTTTTTCCAATAACTCCAAAATAGATTTCCACCATCCCATGGGCAATGGTTCTACATATGTATTCTTTAATTTTTCAATATGACCATCTCTGTATTTTTTGACTATTTTTACAGAGGAGGTCCCTAAATCAATTCCTAATATACATTGATTCATTTTTTTCTCCAATCCATTGTTTTTAACCCTAAAACCAAATGGATTTTATTCATTTACAAAAATAGCTTTTACAAAACCTTCCGGACGTTTTCTTGCCATTTCCAGACCTTTGGCATAATCTTCCAAAGTAATTCTTTCGCTGACACAACATTCCAAATTCACCATACCATCTTTCATTAAAGTAACTGCCGTTTTATGTTTGTTCCAGTTATTGCCGGCACCAACCACCCTGAGATTGTTGATATGAATATCATCAATACGGATATTCATGATTTTTCCTCTGCCATATCCTGCCAAAGCTACCGTTCCGCCTTTACGGGCCAATTTTAAACTCATTTGAATGCATTCTTCAATACCGGTACAATCAACAACCACATCTGTTCCGTATGGATGAATGCTTTTCATAGCTTCCATCAAATCTGTTTCTTTTGTAGCAATCACATGGGATGCTCCCAGTTTCTTGGCAATATCCAATCTTCCTTTGGTGGTAGCACATACTACAATATCCTTCATCCCCATAGCTTTGGCTGCTGCCAACATGCAAAGACCGATGGAACCAGCCCCTATAATCAAGCAGGTTTGTCCAAATTTAGCCTCTGCTTTTTCCAAAGTTCCAAGAGCAACACCTAAAGGTTCGCATAATGCACCTGTTTCAAAAGAAACATTTTCCGGTAATTCACATAAACCATATGCCGGCATAATAGCATATTCCGCATAGGCTCCGTTTCTTCGAAAACCAATTTCTTCAAAATCTTTACAATATCTCCAGTTACCGCTTCTGCAGGCATCACAAGTCAAACATACAACATCACTGCTTCCGATAACACGTTTTCCAATCCAAGAGGTATCTTTCTCACTTCCTACCGCATCTACAACACCACTCCATTCATGTCCCGGTGTCAAAGGATAATTAGCAGGAATATTTCCATCCAATACTTCTAAATCCGTAGCACAAATAGCTGCCGCTTTTACTTTAATTCTTACAAAGCCCGGTTGAGGTTCCGGAATTTCAACATTCTGCAATGAAATATTCCCCGGTTCCTTAATTACTACTGCTTTCATTTAACTTCCTCCTTTTTATTTAATATCCAAATAAACATCCTTCTTTTTATGAATTCTTTTTTACCATACATTATATTGTCAATTATAACACACCGTGATATAATTGACAATATAGTTGCATCAGCGCTTTTAGTTTGTCAACTCATTCTCTTTAGCTATATTTTGCGACAACTTGTATTATGAGATTTTCTCAAAAATTTTTAACAGTTTAATCAGGGGGAAGATTTTATTTATGAATAAAGATTTTATTTTGAATACATCACTGACAGATAACCAAATCGCTCTTTTTTACCTAGGTCAAGAAGGCTTTTTATTTAAATATAAAGATACTAATATTTTGATTGATCCCTATTTATCTGATTATGTGGATAAAAATTGTTGTTCCGAAACCGTTCAATGGATTCGCAATTATCCTGCTCCCATTTCAGCTAAAGATTTGGATTTTATTGATTATGTTTTGTGTACCCATACTCATTATGATCATACCGATCCCTACACGCTTGAAATTCTAGCAAAAGTTAATCCTAACGCTACTTTTATTGTACCTGATTTCGCAAAGGAATTGGTTGCTTCTTACGGTATTTCATCCAATAGAATCATTGGAGCTATTGCCAATTCACTTATTCCTTGCAAAGATTTGGAAATTCAACCTATCCCTGCAGCCCACGAAGAACTGCATCAGGATGAAAACGGAAACTATATGGAACTGGGATATAAAATGATTTTTGATAACTTTTCCATTTATCACGGTGGCGACTGTTGTTTATATCCCGGATTAAGCGACTCCTTGATGAACACTGATATTATAATGGTACCTATTAACGGAAGAAGCTACTATAAATTAAGAGATGATATTATCGGCAATATGACCATTGAGGAAGCTGTTATCCTTGCCAAAGAATGTAACGCAGATATGCTGATTCCCATGCACTATGACCTATACTCAGTAAATTGTGTAAATCCCGCAAATTTTGTAGACTACCTATATACCAACAACCCAACCCAAAAATTCCATATGTTCATCCCCGGAGAAAGATTCATTTATTCAAAATAAAATAAGGAACTGTTACAAAAATAAGCAGTGATGGATTTAAAAGCTACACTGATATTTTGTAACAGTTCCTTTTCTTATTTACACTTCTATGGAATCAATGGCGCCACGAACCGCTATCATAGCCGCCCCATAAACAACCTTCTTGGTTTCCTCCATAAATTCTACTTTTATCTTATCCGAACTACAATATTGATAAAATTCTTCCAAAAGTTTATCTTCAAACCTATCTCTATAACCTATAAGTTTACCTGTTAATATAATTTTCGTAGCATTAAAAACCTGAGCCATATTATACATAAGTACCGGAATTACTTTTACCATCTCATTTACCGCATTCTCCTGTAACTCCTCATTTATCAGACATGGTCTCAGATAGCTTTCCACACATCCTCTTTTTCCGCACATACACTCCCTTCCTCCCGGAACAATAATGTTGTGCGCAACCTCCAGCAAACCATTTCCTTCCAAAATCTTACCATCTATGGTTACGGCCATACCAATACTTCTATCTATTCTAAACAAAACACTATTTTCTGCAGGATTCTTATATATCGCTGAATACAACATACAATTAGGATCATGTTCCACAAAAACAGGATAATAAAAATGATTCACTAAGATTTCCCGTATGGGAACATTTTTCCAATCCTTACACCCCGGAAACTCTATAGAAACACCTTTTTCCGCATCTACAATTCCCTGCATAGCCACGCCAACGGCAAGTATGTTCATAGCATTATGCTCTTTCACAACCACAGAAGTAAATGAAATAATACTTTGCAATAACTCTTCCTTTGTTTCACACTTTACTTCAGAAGAATATTCCTTTATCACATCTCCTGCAAGATTCAAAACACAAGCAACAAGACCTTCACGATTTATGTCCAAACCTATTACCACATTATAATCTTTACATATCGTAATCACACCCGGAGTTCGCCCCGCTCCCACTGTGGTAGTACTTTTTTCTTCTTTGATATATCCTTTTTCAAATAGCCTATTAACTATTTTTGTCATACCACCCCAACTAAGTCCTGTTTCATCCGAAATTTCCTTACGGGAAATTTCTTTTGCTTCACGAATTACATTTAATACACTGGAGCAATTTACTTTGCTCATGTCTCCTAAACCGATGAATTTTTTCATTATGCTAACTCCCCCCGTTTATTCTTAGATTCTATTTTATCTATTTCCTTATCCAAAGTCAACAAAAAGGACCGGGTATAAAACCCGGCCCTATGTACCTTAATTATTCAATTCGTATCAAAGATACAGATTAGTCATAAAGGTTTGGAGCGATGTCATCAGCTTCCATGTTTTCTGTGTTGTACCAGTAACCATCCATTGGCATGTCAGATACTGTTTCACCGTTACAGATTTTTACTAAAGTCTGGATACAGTGGTAACCCTGCATTAATGGAGACTGTGTTACAGAACCGATGAATAAACCAGCTTTGATAGCTGCTTTCTGAGGTGTACCAGCGTCGAAACCAGCACCGATGATACCTGTTGCAGGATCTGTGCTTAATTTGTTTAATGTTTCGTTAGCTGTAAGAACACCTTCAGCTGTTGTCTGGTTAGAACCAAAGATAGCGATTGTGTCTTCTTTAGACATAATTTTGTTAGCTTCTGTTGCTGCTAAGTCTACAGTTGTCTGAGCTGGAACACCAACTTCGATGATAACTTCTGCTTCGCCTTCTGCTACAGCACCTTCTGCTGCGTTAACATAGAATTCGTTACCTACAACTGCTACTTTTTTGCCAGCTGCTGTACAAAGTTTGATCATTTCATTGATGAAACCTAAACCACGCTGCTGGATGTTAAGAGCTGTAGCATCCTGGTTAACTTCACCAATTCTTACAGGAGCTGCTGTTGTAGCTGCTGCGATCTTAGCTTCGATAACTGGGAACATATTAGTAGCTGCACAAGCACCTGCTGCAACGTTGTCTGTTGCAACTGTAGCGTATACAGAACCTTCTGGAGCATTTTCAACACCTGTGTCGAAACATACTACTGGGATACCTTTTTCTGCTGCAACTGCAAGAGAGTCAAGAACAGATTTTGTATCACAAGCTGCTAAACCGATTCCGTTTGGAGCTGCTTCGATAGCTGCGTCAAGCATCTGAACCTGGTCAGCGATATCGGATTCGTTTGCAGGACCGTTACAGTTAGCTGTTACACCTAATTCTGCACAAGCCTGGTTGATACCTTTTACAGCTGCCTGCCAGTATGTAGACTGGAAGGATTTTACTAAAACTTCAAAGTGTAAAGAATCACCTGTTGTTTCAGCTGCTGCTGGAGTTTCTGTTGCTGCTGGAGTTTCTGTTGTTGCTGCTGGAGCTTCTTCTTTAGCTCCACCACATGCTACCATAGACAGTGCCATAACTGTACTAAGAACGATAGCTAAAATTCTCTTTTTCATTTTTCTTTTCCTCCTTGTGGATTTTATCTATATGAAGCCTTATGGCCACATACCATAATTTTCGCACATGTCCATGTGCTGTATGTCATATTATACTACTATTTTTTCTTTTTGACAACATCAATTAAGATAGCTCCGATTAAAACTAAACCGGTAATAATCTGCTGCCAGTTTGCCTGTAAACCGATAAACGGTAAACCAACTTTCATTAAGGAAATTACGATAACTCCTAAGAAAGCGCCAATAATGGAACCAATACCACCGGATGCGGATACACCACCTACGATTGCTCCGGCAATAGCATCCATTTCAAAACCTGCACCGGAACCTGGATAAATAGTTACATAAGTTGCAGAGTATGCAATAGCTGCAAGACCTGCGAAGAAACCACAAATTGTATAAGCTGCAATGTGATAGAATTTTACGTTAACACCTGCAAGTTTTGTTGCTTCTTTGTTACTTCCGATAGCGAATGTGTAACGACCAATCTTTGTATGATTTAATACGAAGGACATGATAATTACCAATACAACTATTAAAGCAATACCTACAGGAATAACCTGTCCGCCTGCCTTGAATCGGAAAATACTTCTAAACCAGCCTGCCGGTTCTAATGCGGATGGCCAAGATACACCGAAACCACCGGATAACAAAGAACCAAGACCACGGTTAATCATACAGGTACAAAGTGTTGCTAAGAAAGGAGGTAAATCCATAACTGCAACTAAAAATCCGTTTAATAAACCAATTAATGTACCAACGATAACACAAGCCACTAAAGCAATTCCTACTGGCATACCTTTATGTACAATTAAGTAACCACCGAACAATGCGTAACAGATAAGACCTGTACCAATAGAAAGGTCTACACCACCGGTAATCAATGGGAATGTTACACCGATTGCCATTAATGCTACATAATAAGAACAGTCTAAAATACTAACAAATGTTGTATAAGTTCTAAAAGTCGGACTGAGAATACTAAAGACTGCTACCATCGCAATGATGATACCCACTACCATGGCTTCACGTCCTTTAAGTAAAGATTTTTTATTTGCCATCTTCCTAATCCTCCTAATTAATTTCTCTTGTTGCCAGGTTCATGATATTTTCCTGAGTTGCTTCTGAAATATCAATTTCACCAGTTTTCTTACCTTCACACATAACCACGATACGGTCACTCATACGTAAGATTTCTGTCATTTCAGAAGAAATCATGATAATAGATTTACCTTCAGCTGCCAGTTTGTTCATTAATTTGTAAATTTCGTTTTTCGCACCTACGTCGATACCTCTTGTAGGTTCGTCGAAGATTAAGATGTCAGAGTTACGTGTTAACCATTTAGCGATAACAACTTTCTGCTGGTTACCACCGGATAAGTTAACTACTAACTGATCTACGCCTGGAGTTTTTGTTGCTAAAGCATCTACATGCTGCTGAGCAACTTCTTTTTCTTTCTTCTTATTAATAAAGAGACCATTCATGAATTCATGCATAGTTGCCATTGTTGTATTTTCAGCAACTGTTTTCTGAACAACGATACCAAAACGTTTTCTGTCTTCAGAAAGGTATCCAATACCAGCTTTAACGGCATCTCTAGGACTCTTAATATCAACTTTCTGTCCGTTGATATAGATATCTCCGCTTTCTTTAGGGTCAGCACCGAATAATGCTCTTGCTGTTTCTGTACGTCCAGCACCCATAAGTCCGGAGAAACCAAGGATTTCACCTTTACGAAGTTCAAAGCTTACATTCTGTACCATCTTACCTGCATTTAAGTTTTCAACTTTTAATACTACAGGAGCATCTTTAGCTACAGCACTTTCTGTCTTAGGATCTTCGTAAATTACACGACCTACCATCATGTTGATGATATCTTCTTTTGTACAGTCTTTTGTAATTAATGTTCCAACATATGTACCGTCACGCATTACAGTAACTCTGTCTGTAATAACTTTGATTTCATCCATACGGTGGGAAATATATACCATTGCGATATCTTTTTTCTTTAAGTCTCTGATAATCTTGAACATTTCTTCAATTTCAGATTCTGTTAAAGCTGCTGATGGTTCGTCAAATACGATAACTTTTGCATCGAAGGAAACTGCTTTTGCGATTTCACACATCTGCTGTTTACCTACTGTTAAGTTAGACATAATTTCTGTAGGATCGATATCTACGTTTAATCTATCGAAAAGTTTTTTAGATTCTTCAATCATTTTCTTATCATCGATTTTAATTCCGTTTTTAAATTCTCTACCGATGAATAAGTTCTGTGCTACAGTTAAGTGGCCTAACATGTTAAGTTCCTGATGCACGATTACAACACCTGCATCCTGAGCTTCTCTAGTGTTTTTAAATTCAACTTCTTTTCCTTCATATGTAATAGTACCGGAATCTTTTGAATAAACACCTGTTAAAATTTTCATTAAAGTGGATTTACCTGCACCATTTTCTCCCATAAGTGCAAGAACTTCACCTTTTCTAATTTCCAAATCTACATGATCAAGTGCATGAACACCTGGGAAAGATTTGTCAATACCTTTCATTGTTAAAATAACATCACCCATATTCTTACCCGTCCTTTCTATGTACTATCACATTAATTTTTTCTACGTCTTGCAGAAACGTCTGCGTAAACAGCACCAATTACGATACAACCTGTAATAATG
>JAFZGJ010000042.1 GCA_017555455.1 Lachnospiraceae bacterium | reverse complement strand
GGTGATTTATTAAACTTTAATTATGTATTTGCTTCTGCGGAATTTAATCAGGGAGAACGATATAACGACTGTTTTGGTTTGTTTGTAAAAGTCAATAATGGAAGTTGGAAGAATATTGCCCAGATTACGAGAAACAATGGAACCAAGGTTCCGGTTAGTATTAAGAATCTTCGTGCCGGTAAAAGTGGTACAGAAATGAATGGTGGTACCAGCACTAATTTAGCAGGTTCTCACAGCTTGTTTACCAAAAAAAGTGTTTCATTAAATGGAACTACCAATGGTGTATCCAATGTGTTTAATGCACAGCTTCCGGTAACACCGGGAGATAAGGTTAAAATTAAGTTTGCAATCTGTGATATCTCAGATACAGCTGTAAATTCATGGGTATTTATCGAAGGAGATTCTCTTAACTTTAAGGGACCGAAAAAGACCATGTCTTATACAGATGCCAATGGTAATAAAAAAATTATTGAAGCAGAAGAAGGAGAATTAGTTGCAGCTCCGGATGCTATATCAAAAGATGGATATAACTTCCTTGGATGGAATACAAAAGAGAATGGTAGTGGGACTACCTATCAGCCGGGACAAAAATTCCCATTATTAAGTGATATGAATCTTTATCCAATGTGGGAATTGATTATGAACACAACCCAGGTTCAGCTTTTCTTGGACGGGGAAGCTTGGACCGGACAAAAGGTTACATTGTATAAAGACGGTAAATACCAATATGCTTTGACAGAAACAGGAAGCGGTATTTATGCAAATGCAAAGGTTACTGCCGGAGATTATGATATCTATGTCAATGGCAGAAAATCGGATGAGGGATTCAGTGTTCATCCAACAAACGTGTCCTTGTACCTGAAACAGGATGTAAAATATGCATTATTAAATATTAAAACAATCTTGGATGGTGCTACATCTTATGTTGGTGAAATCGGTCTCTATCAGAATGGTAGTATTGTTCATGAAATTCCTGCAAGTGAAGGGATTTATGAGTATCCGATTTTAGAAAGTGAAACATCATATAACGTATATATGGATGGTACAGATACAGGCGTTGTCATTGGTGTAAATGATAAAAATAAAACAATAGATTTCCATACAATTCAGGTATCTATCACAGATGATGCACCGTGGAAGAATGCAGATGTTGTGTTGCGGGATTCAAGCGGAAAACTAGCAGCTGTTTTGAGTGCATCAAAAACAACAGGTAATACAGTTACTTATACAAAAGTTTTAGTAGAAGATGCAGAAAAAGAATATGCTGTATTCATCGATGGACTGGACACACATAAAACCGTAAAATCTTGTGAGAATTATAAAAATACAGAAATGACCTATTACACAGCAAAAGTGATTTTAAAAGGCAGTGTGCCGGAAAAAGCAACTACTGTAATGGGGAATGGGTATGAAAGCTATACCTTTAGTGCCAATGCAGAAAATGTATGTATTGCAGAGCATGTAATGATTCATGTGGAAAATGGGGAAGAGCTTATATATGAAGTAACCATAAAAAATACGGTAGATAATGTAAAAGAAACGGTTAATAGTGGTAAAAAAGAAATTACATTAACATACCGTTTGGTTAATATGTTTACTTGTGTGGGTAGTAAAAATCCTACTACACATGCATATGAATACAATTATAGTACAAAAGCATTTAAAAAGACTTATGTAAGACATGGTATTAATGTGCCTCCTTATGAAGGCAAGATTACATTATCAGGTCATGCCTTTGATTTTTGGAGTGAAGCAGAATGGGATCCGGAAGCAGAAGTAGAAAATACTCCCTTTGATTTTGTAAACACAAAGATTGAAAGAGATTACGATTTATATGCAAACTATGCGATTCCGACTGTTGCAATTGGTGAAGTGGTTAAAACAAATGAAGCAGGAACAATTAACGGAATTGGGCCTTACTATCGTATGGCTAACCTTACAATTTCCGGATTTGATAAGGGTGAAGATGCAATTAAGCATGTATTCTTGACCACATCCAATACAAATGCCATTACAATCTTGGATGGTAACGTAAGTACCAGTGGAATTAAATTGATAAACGGAACAAAAGAAGTTGATACATCTAGCGGTGGAAATATAGAAAACATTATTCCATCGGGAGATAAAGTTGCGATTACCTTTAATACAGCTATATCTATGGCAAAAGCACAGGACTTTTTGCGCAATCAGATTGTGGTAACGCCTACACTGGGTAAACTACATACCATGGTTGTGGAAGTACTGGATGGAGCAGGTGAATATGTTGCAGCCAATGGGGTAAGTTCGTCCGTAGCAAATATTAAGGATGCAGTTGAATTAAAAGGAAGTACCAGCGGAGTAACATTAGAGAGCGGAAATTATTATTTAACCAAAGATGTAACTTATGAAGGAAATAGTAATAACAGAAGTGGAATTAAAATTAAAGAAGGAGCAACAGTATATATTTATATTCCGGCAGAGATTACTTTAACTGCAAAAGGCTATGGTTATGGTACTAATGCAACTGGCACAGCCGGAGCCGGAGCAGGTATTCATGTACCTTCTACATCCACTTTGGTATTTGTAGGTAAAGGAAGTGTTGTTGCAACAGGTGGCAATGCAGCCAGTGGAACCAATGGCTCTAACGGAGAAGACGGATATATTGATTATAATTCAAAAGATGGGTATGATAACTGGTATCGAAGCGGAGGAAGTGGAGCCGGTGGAGCCGGAGGCGGTGGAGCCGGAGCTGGAATCGGAGGAACTGGAGGAACTGGAGGAACTGGCGGTAGTGCAATTGGTAATAGTGGACCATTAGAGAAGGATGGTTATTCAGGAACTCAAGCAAATGGTTCAACAGGAAATTCCGGAGGAACTGGAACAAATGGCGGTAGTTGCGGAACGGTATATATTTTGGATAGTGTTTCTGTAACAGCAAAAGGAGGAGAACAAGGGACTAAAGGAGGTTCCGGTGGCTCAGCGGGAAGTTATAAACTCTGCAGTAATAGTTTTGGCGAACATACATATCACGTTGCCGGCGGAGGCGGCGGCGGAGGCGGCGGCGGAGCCGGATATTATGCAAATGGAATTGGTTCCGGAGGTCCCGGTGGAGGCGGTGGAGCCAGTGGTGGTTCCGGTGCGGCGGATTATTCAGGTGATTCTTATAGTACAGGAAATTCTAATAGTCTTTGCGGCGGAGCCGGCGGTAGTGGAGGAAGCGGTTACTATAGCGGTGCTTCCGGTGCAGGAACGCGAGATAGTGGAACCTATAATAGTAAATGGAATCAGACCGGTGGATATGGTGGTTCCGGTGGAAGTAACGGTAGTTTTGGCAGCAATGGGAGCACTTATGTAGCTAAAAACGCAAAATTGAACAATTCTTTTGGGACAAGTACAACAACAAACTATGCTTCCTATAACATTGAATTTAAGACACCAAATACAACGGCAACAAAACCACAAACTCTTACGTATAATTATGGTAGCCAATATACATTTACCTTACCACAGTACGTAGACAGTAATGTAAACGTGAAGTTTTTAGGATGGCAACTTAGTGTTTATCCTAAGAGCGGAAACGCAGGAAGTCCTTTAACGACAGAGGCAGATATAGCTAAACGATATGAAGAAGGAGAGTCTGTTCAGCTAGATCCAACAACTTACGGCAACATTGTTTTTACAGCAGTTACAGAGACCATTGGTGGTATCCGTGATGATGATGATACCAGCAAGAAATTTATTGAAAACAGTGAAGCGGATACTTACTATACCTATAAGGTAGTTGTAACAGTAGATGGTGAAATAGATAAGAATCGTGGAAAAATCAAAGTTGGCGATAATTATGTGACAGCAGGTGCAGATGGTACCTATACTTTGATTGCAACCAATAAAGAAAAGAAGAATATTTTAATTGGTGGAAAGAAGGTAGGAGAAACCGAAGACTTTGGATTACTGTTGAATCAGGATCAGAGTAGCACGACTATTGAATATGAGACATTAAAAGTAGAGGTAGAAGGAAAAATACCTAATACTGTAGTTCTTGATGGTGGTCCAAATCTGCTTGATGAGGGAAACAGCGAAGGGAACAGAAAATACAGCTGCGAACGGTTAAAAGAGTCCTCTTCCGGTAGTTGGGCAATTATTGTGGATGGAGAGAATTGCGGAAAAACGGCATCCTATGGAAAAACCACAATTGTTGATTACAATACGGTAACAGTTTCGATTACCAAACAGGGAAATGCTGCAGAAGCAATTTCTTCTGTAGAATTACGGGATTCCAATAATAGCTCTATTTTCTTGACAAAAGAGGAAAGCGGTAAATATGTGCATACAAAACTGGCAGCCAATAAAGGATATACCTTATATATCAATGGTGAAAAAACAGATGTTACAACAGATTTTTCACAGGATCAGAATATTGAGGTAACCTATAGCCGCTATCGTACTATGGTAAAAACCACTGTGGATGGAGTTTACGTAGATATGGGAACTGTGTTCTTTGGTAATACAAAGATGATTCGCAGGGGTGTTGGTCTTTATGAGTTAATAACAACAGATGGTGCAACCGGAAATATTATCGTAGACGGAAAAACTGTAAAAGAAGTAGCACAGCCAGGCATGAATCATGATATCCAATATTTTACTTTAAGATATGATATGTCCGGAATTGCGGCAGGAGTAGAAGAAGGCGAATTGCCGAAAGACAATCAATGGTATTTATCCGGCGAAGAAGCTTCATTACTTGATAATATTGGTCTGACAAATGGTTATATGACCTTTGAAGGATGGAAAATTGGAGATAACGTATATAAACCGGGTGAAAAAGCACCTATTACAGCTACAACAGTTGCAAAAGCAAACTGGATACCAACCGTTATT
>JAFZGJ010000041.1 GCA_017555455.1 Lachnospiraceae bacterium | reverse complement strand
TTATTTCTTTTTGGTTACCGTTCCCTTTTCCTGCAAAAATGCGGGATAATAGGATAATTTAGCTTTTCTTAACCCTTCTGCTCCGGTATCATCCTCCCGGTTCACATATTTATACTTTTCTGCTTCGTGTATTAAAAATTGCTGATTAATCATAGGATAAGCCCCCTGAACATCTGCAAATGCTTTTTCAATGTGAACCACAAACATTTCTTCGTTCAGCTCTTCTCCCAGGGTAAATGCTACAATGCCTTGTCCGGTACGTAACACTCCTCCTTTTAACCCCAATTCCTCAAACTGCTTCAGGGCCCTTCTGGTAACGCAGAATTCCGCGTGCTTTTCTCCCTTTTCACTACACAAATTTCTTGCTTTCCATTCTTCTGCCATAAGAATACATTCTTCCAAATTTTCTTTGGTTAAAATTTCGTAACTCCAATCCGGATAATTTTCTTTAAATTTATTAATATGATTTCTTTTTCCGTGAAGCTTTTTCCCTGCCAAGGAAATCATTTTAGGTACTTCGTAAATATAATCCGCAAAATCCCTGTCATATTCTATCTCATATTTTCCGGGAAATATCTGTTCCAATAATTCAAATTTTTCTTTTGTTACCAAATGTATGCAAAAAGCTTGTCCATTCTTTTCAAAATATTCTTCCAATAACAGGATAACCTTTTTCAAATTTCCCTCTGTAGTCTGATCCTTTGCCATAGGCATACTAATGGAATATCCATCGCTTTTTGTCAGAAATACCAACATTCCCTCTATGAAACTATACTCCAGTTCATAAAAAGGAGACCATAGGATATTATTTGCAAAGGATACTTCACAGCTGTTGCTCTGTTCATATTGGTAATAGGGCTCTACTTCTAATTTATCTGCCAGCGTAAGTTTTTTCCACTCCATCTTCATTCACCTTTCATAACTTTACATATTTTATCATTGCAATGTCTTAGTGGCAACTGCTATTTTATTACAAAAATAATATCCGTTTTCTTCTTCGATTATTTTTTTCATTCGCAAATCCATAACAAGGTTCATGACTTGTGGCAAAGAAATATCTGTATTCTTTTGCTTTACCAATTCATAGATTTCTTCCATATTTTTTAATGTAGTATCCAAAACCTCCACTATCTTTTTCTCTTCGCTGCTTAATTTTCCAATGCTTTCTGTAATTCCCCTATCATATTTTACTTTTAAAATAGGACTGATTTCCTCTAAAAATTCCTCTACGGAAAGAAGAACCCCTGCCCCTTGTTTTATTAATTTATTACATCCTCTGCTGACCCAATCCGTAGTTCTTCCGGGAATGGCATAAACTTCCTTTCCCTGTTCCAATGCCATATCCACAGTAATCAATGTACCACTTTTTTCCCGTGCCTCCACTACCACTATGACATCCGCAAGAGCACTGATAATCCGGTTTCTTAAAGGAAACAACCCGCTTTGAGGCTGTGTAAAGGGTGGATTTTCCGAAACCAGACAACCTTTCTTCTGCAATCCTTCAAAAAGTTGTCTTTCCTCCGGCGGATAGCAGATTTCTACTCCACTGCCAAGAACCCCTATACTTTCTCCTCCATACTCTAAGCTTGTCCGTTGGCAAATACTGTCAATGCCTCTTGCCATCCCGCTAACCACCACAATTCCAATTCTTGCTAATTCTCTTCCCAATTCCTTTGCCATAAAACTTCCATAATTAGAGCAAGACCTGGCTCCGATAACTGCCACAGAAGGCTGATGCAAAATTTCTGTTTTTCCTTTTTGATATAACACCGGCGGTGCATCGCTGATAACACTTAATTTTTCAGGATATCCCCGTCCTCCGTTGTAAAAAAGGTTAATATTTCTTTTCTTCAATAATTCCCATTGTTTTTGTACATCCCATATTTCTTTGCTTCGCTTTATATTCTCTATCTGCTTCTTCGTTAATAACTCTTTTATTTTTTCCGTATTCCCTTGATATAATTCCTCCGGTGTCATATGCGTTACTATTTTATTAAAAGTAATCCTTCCAATTCCCGAAACGTTATGTAACCAATAATAATACTTTTCCATCTTCATACCTCAAATCCCCGGTAACAGACCGCTTCCGACAGATGTTCCCTTTTAATTTCTTCACTTTCCTCCACATCCGCAATGGTTCTTGCCACTTTTAAAGTCCTGTGATAAGCTCTGGCACTTAAATTTAAAGAATAAAACATACTTTCCATAAATTTTTCTTCTTCTTTACCTAAGGAACAATATTTTGCAATATCCTTATTCTCCAAGTCAGCATTAAAAAAATAGGGACTTCCCAGATATCTTTTTTCCTGTACTCTTCTGGCTCTCATCACCTGTTCCTTTAACTCCCTGCTGCTTTTCCCTTCTTCTTTTCTCTGTAACTGTTCCAATTCCACAGCTTTCGCTTCCACACAAATATCAATGCGGTCATAAATGGGACCGGAAATTCTTCCCCGGTATTTTTGAATCTGAGATTCCGTACAGGTACACCGTTCCCTGTTTGGATAAAACCCACAGGGACAGGGATTCATAGCTGCTACCAGCATAATATCTGCAGGATAGGTAATACTTCCATAGTTTCTGGCAATTTGAACCTCCTTATCCTCCAAAGGCTGACGCAAAACTTCAATATTTTCTCTTCCAAATTCAGGTAATTCATCTAAAAACAGGATGCCTCTGTGACTAAGGCTTAGAATTCCCGGTCTGGGAATACGACCTCCCCCTGCCAACGCCTGGCGGGAAATGGTATGATGTGGATGCAGAAATGGTCTTTTGGTAATAAAAGGACACCCCTCCTTCAAAAGACCGGATACACTATAGATTTTGGATACCTCCAGACTTTCCTCCATGGACAGTGGTGGCAAAATAGAGGGAATTCTTTTGGCAATCATGGTTTTTCCGGCTCCCGGAGTTCCTGTAATGAGCAAATGGTGAAAGCCTGCTGCCGCAATTACTGCTGCTCTTTTTACCATTTCCTGTCCCCGGATATCTGCAAAATCCGGAATCTTTTTTTCCTCTTCTTGGATAAACAGGGAAAGCCTGTCAATCCGGGTCGGAGCAATCATTTTATCCGCATTTTCCTCTCCTTCCATTAAATAGCCCAGAGTCTCAATTAAAGAAGACACACCAATCACCTTAATGCCCTCCACAACAGCTCCTTCCATGGAATTGTCCTTTGGTAAAATACAACGTTTGATTCCCTGCTCTTTTGCCATCAGCATCATAGGAAGAATTCCTTTTACCGGTTTCACTTCTCCGTTTAACCCCAATTCACCAATAAACAAGGTATTCCGTAACACCTCTTCTGTCAGCTTTTCCACAGAAACCAAAATTCCTATGGCGATAGGTAAATCATAAGCTGAACCTTCCTTTCGGATATCTGCGGGAGAAATATTCACCGTAATCCTTCTGGGTGGAAGTTGAAAACCGGAATTTTTCAAGGCTACCCGGACCCGCTCCTTAGCCTCTCTGACCTCGCTGCCTAAAAGTCCAACCATATCAAATCCCGGCATTGCCTGTGTGGAATCCACTTCTACCTGTGCCAAAAAACTGGTAATCCCATGAATCCCTCCTGCCATTACTTTACAAAACATTATCCGTCCTCCTTAGTTATGAAATTTTGTTTCTTTTGAAAAATCAAAGATAAAATAGAAATTGTGTTTACATGAATAAAATATGTTTAAAAATGTTTTAGAATAGAATTTAGGCTTTCCCCGGAAAAATCCCAGGGAAAACTTTTTACGTTTTTAAGTATACTATTATTTTCCCAATAATGCAATCTTCAATTTATGCAATGCCTTCTTCTCAATTCTGGAGATATAACTTCTGGAAATATCCAGTTTTTCTCCTATTTCCCTTTGCGTCAATTCTTTTTGTCCCCTTAGACCGAACCGCATCAAAAGAATCTCTTTTTCTCTTTCATCCAGTACAATATCAATGTAGTTCTGTAAATCTTCAATATCCTGCTGCATCTGAATCTGCTCTGCCGTGCTTATCTGTTCCGTTTCAATAATATCTAAAAGATTAATCTCATTTCCTTCTTTATCCGTACCGATAGGTTCATAAATGGATACCTCTCTGGAACATTTTTTTCTGGCCCTAAAATGCATGAGGATTTCATTTTCAATACATCTGGCCGCATAAGTTCCCAATTTGGATTTCTTATCTCTGTTAAAGGACATGATAGCTTTAATTAATCCCACTGTACCAATGGAAATTAAATCTTCCATTTCTACTTCTGTTCCCTGATATTTTTTTGCAATATGAGCTACCAGACGTAAATTTCTTTCTATTAGAATCTGCTTTGCCTCTTCTCTTTTCTCTCCGTCTTCTTCCTGAAGCCTTGTCAAATATAACTCTTCTTCCTTCTTCGTCAATGGCTGCTGAAATGTCTTCAAAAAGGCCTCCAAAGGGTTACTGTTCTACCAAAAACTATGGTCCAAACAATAACTTATATTTTCATTTATTATCTTATTCTATGAAAATGGACTTTTGAAAGTGCCTTTCCTATTTTTTTATCTTAAATTAATGCTCTTTCTTCATTTACAGCAATTATATTTTGCACAGTTTTTTTTCATAATCAGACTAAATATTAGTTAATCTTTATAAAAAAAACTTTCAACAATGAATATTTTAAGAGAATGGTTTATTTTATTTTTAAAATATATTAAAATAAGAATGAAAAATTTTTAAAGGAGATTAAAACTATGAATATTTCATCATTGCAGAAAGCAAGATATGAGTATACTCCTAAGCTTCCGGGAATGTTAAGAAATGGTATTTCCGAAATTTGCGTTAAAGAAGGCGGAGCAACTCAGAGCGTAGCTGACCAGGAAAAAATCAAAGCACTTTTCCCTAATACATATGGAAAAAGCGAAATCACATTCCAGAAGGGTGAAAACACTTCTGAAGCAAAAACACATAAAGTAGGTGTTATTCTTTCCGGTGGACAGGCTCCCGGTGGACACAACGTTATCTGTGGTTTATACGATGCTTTAAAAGCAACAAACAAAGAAAACGAACTTTACGGTTTCAAAGGCGGTCCAAGCGGACTTCTTGAAGACGACTATGTAATTTTCGACGATGCATTCATCGATGAATACAGAAACACAGGTGGTTTTGATATTATCGGTTCCGGTAGAACAAAATTAGAAACCAACGAACAGTTCGCAGTTGTTGCTGAAGTTTGTAAAAAACATGGTATCACAGCTGTTGTTATCATCGGTGGTGATGATTCCAACACTAACGCAGGTGTTCTTGCTGAATACTTTGCTGCTAACAACACAGGTGTTCAGGTTATCGGATGTCCTAAGACAATCGACGGTGACTTAAAGAACGAAGATATCGAATGTTCTTTCGGTTTCGATACAGCAACAAAAACTTACAGCGAAATCATCGGTAACATCCAGAGAGATGCTAACTCTGCTAAAAAATACTGGCATTTTGTAAAAGTTATGGGTCGTTCCGCTTCTCACGTAGCTTTGGAATGTGCTTTAAAAACACAGCCAAACATCTGCTTAGTTTCTGAAGAAGTAGCTGAAAAGAAAATGTCTCTTTCCCAGATTGCAGACTACATTGCTGATTCTGTTGAAAAGAGAGCTGCAAAAGGCATGAACTTCGGTGTAGCTATTATTCCTGAAGGTGTAGTAGAATTCGTTCCTGAATTCTCTGTATTGATTCATGAAATCAATGAACTTCTTGCAGGTAGCAAAGCGGATGCTTTCAATGCACTTCCTACCTGGAAAGACAAATACGCTTTCATCGAAAATGGTTTAACAAAAGAATCTATGGAAGTATTTGCAATCCTTCCGGAAGCTATCCAGCAGCAGTTATTCTTAGAAAGAGACCCTCATGGAAACGTTCAGGTTTCTTTAATTGAATCTGAAAAATTATTCTCTGCTCTTGTAAAAGATAAATTAGATGCAAGAAAAGCAGCAGGCACATATACAGGTAAATTTGGTGCTCTTCACCACTTCTTAGGATACGAAGGAAGATGTGCATTCCCATCCAACTTCGATGCAGACTACTGCTACTCCTTAGGATACAATGCATTCATGCTTATCCAGTATGGTTACAACGGATACTTATCCAAAGTTTCCAACCTTTCTGCACCTGCAAATGAATGGGTTGCCGGTGGTATGCCAATTACTAAGATGATGAACATCGAAAGAAGACACGGAGAAGACAAACCTGTAATTAAGAAAGCACTTGTAGAACTTGATGGTGCTCCTTTCAAATACTTCGAAGCTCATCGTGATGAATGGGCAGAAAATACATGTTTCGTATATCCTGGTGCTATCCAGTACTACGGACCTGCAGAAGTATGTGATATTACAACTGTAACTCTTGCTCTTGAACAGGCAAAATAAAACAAAAATATTGTTCAATACAACAAAGAAAAGATGGTTGGCGACAACCATCTTTTTATGTTTCATCCTCTATTTTCTGTTAAACTACCGGTTTGATATCACTGAATAAATTCTACAAACACCTGATTACTCACATCGATTCCCTGCAAGGTCAGAGCATATCTTTGGGTTTCTCTACAAAATTCCAATAACCCCTGCTTTTCTAATTTGGCAATTTGAGTTCCATACACCTCTTGCAAAGACTGTCCAAACTGCTCTTCAAATTCTGTGGGAGAAATTCCTTCCATCATGCGAAGTCCAAGAAACATGAACTCTTCCATTTGGTCTGTTGCGGAAAGTTTGGTTTCTTCTTTTTGATTTCCAACCTCCAAATATGTTTGCAAATCTGTAATATTGGTACTACGTATATCAGAAATCAGTGACGCAGCCCCTAATCCTAAACCTAAATATTCTTTTCGCTTCCAATAACCAATATTATGTTTGCATTCATAACCTTTTAAAGCATAATTAGAAATCTCATAACGGTAATATCCCTGCTCTTCCAGCAACGTCTTCGTTAACTCGTACATCTTACGGTCTGTAATTTCATCGGGAAGTGCTTTACTTTTTCTTATGCTCAGCGCCTCATTCATATCCGTGGCGTTTCCCTGAACTACCTGCTCACTTTGTCCCTCGTATTCTTCCCCAAACCATTTATAAAATTGAGTCCCTTCCTCTATTATCAGACTATATGCTGATATATGCTCCGGCTTCAAAGCAAGTACCTTTCTTAATGTTTCTCCATAACTTTCCAGGGTCTGACCCGGCAAAGCCGACATCAAATCAATATTTACATTGAAAAATCCCTCTTCCCTGACCATTTCCCAAGTTTGCAAGAAATTTTCCCATGTATGGATTCTTCCTAAAATCTTTAATTCTTCATTATCGGCTGATTGAAGCCCAATGCTTAAACGATTAATACCAAGCTTCTTATAAGTTTCCAACTTCTCTTTGTTTACCGTTCCGGGATTCATTTCCATGGAAATTTCTGCATCGGATAATATTTGGAAATGTCTCCTAATAGTTGACACAATTTGTTCCATCTGCTCCGCCGATAATACGGACGGTGTTCCTCCTCCAAAAAAAATGGTATCTACTTTTCTATTCTGAAACTCTTCTGCTCTTTGTATAATCTCCCTGCACAAAGCATCTACATACTTCTGTCTTGTTTCTTCATCACATGGTGCCGACAAAAAATCACAATAATGACATTTCCTTATACAAAAAGGAATGTGAATATATAAGCTTAAATTGTTCATAATCTTGTTCTCCGCTATAAAACATTATTTCAATTTTACGATGTTACATTTACTTCGTCAATCTATGACTATACTATTTCCCTCTACTTCAACGCTTAATTGACTAAACCGGTGGTTAGGGGAGTAAATTGGTGATTTGTTTAAATAGTTCACGTTTTTTGCATTGGTCGCGGCGAATATCTGTACTTTTATGAAAATTCTTGTTCGCGGGAAGCTATTCGAGTCGTCAGAGCGGACGAAATGTGTCTTAT
>JAFZGJ010000040.1 GCA_017555455.1 Lachnospiraceae bacterium | reverse complement strand
TTTGCGGAAATTTCAGCGAGAGCGATGGAAGAATTACAAAGACTGATGACGGGTGCATCAGGGAAAATGATAGAAGTAGAATATTCATTGATTAAGAATTAAGTGGGAAAGTATCACAAGCGGATGCTTTCCCATTCCTTGTTTATAGGCATTTTAACGGAATTTTGCATTTATTTTTAGTATGTATTTTTGGAATAGTGTCTTGTTGAAAACGTTTTCTTGTGATAATATTTCTTTATGTAACAGTATTGAAAAGGAAGATAGTATGTTAACACAGGGGAAATTGTTAAGAAATGTCCTGATTATGAATATGGGCAGACAATTAGAAGATATTTCAGAATCTATGTATGGCAAAGGTGTTTCGTCATTAGAGGCGGAACAGATTTATATTGTAGTTATTTGCATGGTAAAAGGATTGTTGGATACTTTTGTAAGAAATTTGGGTGAAAAGAAATTTTATTATATTTCCACAGCATTTGAAAAGGGAAGTTTTTTAGAAAATAATTTAACTAACCTTGGAATTTACGAAATGTTGGAAGGAGTTTTGAAGGAAAAAGGACAGAAAATGTCTACTCTGAAAAAAGTAGAAGAAGAATACATAGGTAAAGCAAATTCATTTGAACAGACCTCTGAACGATTTTTTGAGGAAAGCCAAAAATCAGGCTTGCCTTCGGAAGCTATGGGAATCCGTTATATTAGGGAGTTTGAAGATAAGGATAAGGTAGTCAATAATTACGATAGTGAGAAATCGTGGTTAGAAAAGCAGGATTTTAGTTATGAGATTACGTTTAATAATATAAAAGCTAAAATTCTTTTTTATAACATGGATGTAGTAGGTAAAGATAAGGAAATTTACAAATTTCATTTGTATGATTTAGAGATTCAAGATGAAATTCCTAATCAGGAAAAACAGATTTATTATGACTATTTTCTGGTAAGTAGCAGTGTAAGACAAATTTTGCAAGAGATGCGTAATAATAAATATGATCTACGAAAAATGAATGATTATGTGAAAATCGGTACTGAAGGAAAATATATTTCCTTTGTCATTCCGGAATTAATCAGAATTATGGTTGATGAAAAGGCAATTCCTGTAGGAGAAGCTATAGAGGTGGTAAGAAAAACCTGTGGTTACAGTGACTTGGATATGATGATAGAGGCAGTGAAGCAATGTCCGTTGGAATATGTTGAAAAGTTGGTACCACATTTGGTAGAAAAGATAGAAAATATTAAAAAGTAACTGCGGGTATAAGGAATAGTTACTTGGAAATTAGAAAAAGGGGATAGATAATTATGAGAAGAAGTGGAATTTTATTACCGGTATCCAGTATTCCGAGTAAATACGGAATAGGTTCTTTTTCAAAAGAATGCTATGAATTTGTAGATTTTTTGAAAAAGGCAAACCAGAAGCTGTGGCAGATACTTCCGTTGGGACCTACCGGATATGGAGATTCTCCGTATCAGTCTTTTTCAACTTTTGCCGGCAATCCATATTTTATTGATTTGGAAGAATTAATTGAAAAAGGTTTTTTAACAGAAGAAGAATGTAATGCACTTTCCTATGGAAATGATGAGGCATGTGTAGATTATGCTGAAGTTTATAACAGCCGTAAGGTATTGCTAAAGAAGGCCTATGAAAGAAGTAACATAAAAGCAGATGAAGGGTTTCAGAAATTTGTCAGTGAAAATGCATATTGGTTAGATGATTATGCTCTTTATATGGCAGTAAAAGATGATTTGGGTGGAAGTAGCTGGACTTCCTGGGATGCTGACATTAAGATGAGAAAACCGGAAATCTTAACAGCATACAAAGAAAAGTTACAGAAAGAAATTGAGTGCTACCAGTTTCAGCAGTACTATTTCCAGAAACAGTGGTTGAAGTTGAAAAAATATGCCAATGATAATGGTATTGAAATTATTGGAGATATTCCTATTTATGTTTCTTTAGACAGTGCGGATGCATGGGCAAATCCACAATTATTCCAGTTAGATGAAAACTGTAATCCAAAAGCAGTAGCCGGATGTCCGCCGGATGCATTTTCTGCAACAGGTCAGTTGTGGGGGAATCCTTTGTATACATGGGAATATCATAAAGAAACTGACTATGACTGGTGGGTGAAGAGAATCGGATACTGTTTCCAATTATATGATGTAGTCAGAATTGATCATTTCAGAGGATTTGATGAATACTATTCTATTCCTTACGGTGAAGAAACGGCTATGAATGGTCATTGGGAAAAGGGACCGGGAATGAGCTTGTTTAATACTCTGAAAGAAAAATTAGGCGATAGACCTATTATTGCAGAAGATTTAGGATTCCTGACAGATACTGTAATCCAATTAGTAAAGGACACAGGTTATCCGGGAATGAAAATTGTACAATTTGGTTTTGATTCCAGAGAAGAAAGTGATTATCAGCCACACACTTATACAAGGAACAGTGTGGTATATACCGGTACTCATGATAATGATACTACAAAGCACTGGTTTGATGTACTGGATTCTGTTGATAAGAAAATGGCAGTAGATTATATGAATTTAAAGGATGATTCTGATGCCTGTGATGAAATGATTCGTTTGGCTTATGCGGCCGTATGTGATACCTGTGTCATCCCTATGCAGGACTTCTTAGAATTAGGGGAAGAAGCAAGAATTAATACACCATCTACTTTGGGCAAAAACTGGACCTGGAGAATGAAAGCAGATGCTTGCAGTGATGAACTGGCAGCAAGAATAGCAGAATTGGTAAGAATTTATAAGAGATAGCAGGATTAAAGTTAAATATGATTAGACTTATAAAGGAACACCATAAATAGAAGATATGTGATTTGACTGTGGCAATACATTTGTATTGCCACAGTTGTATTTTATAGGAATATGTATTAATTGATGGAAGAAAATTTTTTGTAAGAGCAGATTTATAATCAGGAATGGACGAATTAATATGCTCTATATTTCTTAGATTTTGTGTAATTATTATGTTTTGACCGATAAAAATAACATAAGGAGTATTTCGGCCGCTGAATGATTTAAATTTAGGTAGTATTATATCGAAATGAGCGGATAAAAATAGCATAAGAAGTATTTCATCTGTCGAATGATTCTAATTTAGGTAGTATTGTGCAGAGATGGGCAGATTGAAATCTTGAAAATAGGTTTTAGTGTGTTATTTTAATTTTGTATATGACGAATTTGCAATAAGGTGACAGATAAAAATATTTTTTATCTGTCACATACTTTTTCATAAATTTTTATTTGATTATAATAAAGACTGGTACATACAGTTTCAATGTATTATACTATATTGCAATAGAAATGAATTCTAATTGCTGCTTACATTATATCAAAAATATATTAGATTGAAGAGGATGCCAATGCTTGCAATACAAATCAAAGATGTAAAAATTTTCATGTCAAAATTACTCAGTGCAGATACGTTTGATTCCTTTCTTTTAGAGGAAGCACAAATTCATACATTCAATACCTTTACCATAGACGGACATCAAAATCATGAATTTTACACTAAGGAGGAATTGGAAGATCCGGAATTGTTTCCATATGAATATTCTCAATGGAAGGATATGAAAGGTATTTGCTTTCAGCTTATTAAAGGAAAAAAAGTTCCTACCTTTATGAAAATTATTCTTCATAAGAAACCGGAAGAAGCTTATACTTTATTAGAAGAAGGTGGAGCATTAGAAGTTGCGGAGGTTTTAAAGGCCTTTGTTGTTACCGTTAAGTATGATGCTAATGGCTTGCTTTTAACTACAGGGACATCTTTTTCAACGTTTATCATGGATAAGAGTGCTGATTTATTATGGGACAATGCCTTTCGTAAGTTTTTGACTGTACAAGGAATTGATTTTGAGGAGATTTAGTTATGGAAATTGAACGTAAATTTACAATAAAAGAATTGCCGGACCTAACGAAATATTCTTTTCATATTATGGAACAGGGGTATTTAAATACTAATCCGGTGGTTCGTGTACGAAAAGAAGACGATAATTATTATTTGACATATAAAGGGAAAGGGCTTCTTGCCAGGGAAGAATACAATCTTCCGTTGGATGAGGCTGCATATTATCATTTGGTAGAAAAAGCAGATGGAATTATTATTCGTAAGAAAAGATATTTGATTCCTTACGAAAAATATACTATTGAGCTGGATGTTTTTGCTGAGCCGTATGAGAATCTTGTTATTGCAGAAGTGGAGTTCGAATCGGAGGAAGAGGCAATGACATTTAGACCACCGGCATGGTTCAAAGAAGATGTGACTTTAGACCGCCGCTACCATAATTCTAATTTAAGTAAAGGATTCTGAGAATAAAAAGTAGATTAAATCATTATTTTTTATGAGTTAAAAGTAGGATGAAAGTAATTCAAACTACATAAATTACAGATAAAAAAGTGAAAAATAATGGTTTGATTTGCTTATTGAATTCCTATTTTAGGAATGATTTGAAATTTATTTGCTAAACAAGAAGAAAAATCAAATTTAATCTGCTTTATGCTGTCCAAAACCACATAAGAAATTCATCTAAAGCATCTTATAAGTGCAGAAATGTGAAATTTATCTGCTGTCTATTGGTTGATATCAAGGAAAAATCATCATAAAACATCCAAGAAAAGTAAAAAACGAAAACTAATCTGTAATTAATAGTCTAAAACAAGTGAAAAAATCATAATAGAACATCCAAGAAAAGTAAAAAATGAAAACTAATCTGTAATTAATAGTCTAAAACAAGTGAAAAAATCATAATAGAACATCCAAGAAAAGTAAAAAACGAAAACTAATCTGTAATTAATAGTCTAAAACAAGTGAAAAAATCATAATAGAACATCCAAGAAAAGTAAAAAACGAAAACTAATCTGTAATTAATAGTCTAAAACAAACAAAAAATCCCCAAATAACATCTAAAAAATAATATTTATCTGAGTTAATGCCATGCCGCTAAGTCATAAATAAAAATCCAGTCATTAAAAATTTTGAAAAATATAATAAAAAGGAGAAAAAATATGGACGAAATTAAACAGAAATTAAAGGAAAGACAAAAGTATTTATTACAGATTAAAAAAGAGAAACTTAATGCAATAAAAAATGTGCCCGAGGGAAAACTACGTATTAGCTGTTGTGGTAATAGGACACAATATTATCAAAGGAACAGTACTAAGGATATAAATGGTTCTTACATAAAGGATAAAAATCTTGCAAAGACGCTTGCACAAAAGGAATATGATAAGAAAGTGATAAGTTTAGCAGAAAAAGAATTATGTGTTATTGATAGATTTTTTTGCAATTATCCAATGGCCAATATAGAGGAATATTATAAGACGTTACACGTTGAGCGTCAGAAATTAATTTTCCCGGTGGTAGAACCGATAGAGAAATTTGTCGAAAAATGGGAGAAGGATGAGTATCAAAGAAAGGGATTTTCGGAGGAACTTCCTGAATATTATACAGTGAAAGGCGAGCGGGTGCGTTCTAAGTCGGAGTTGATAATTGCAGATTTTTTGGAAAGAGAAGGCGTTCCGTATCATTATGAAAGACCGTTATGTATGAAGAACTACGGAATAATATACCCGGATTTTACAGTACTGAATATAAGAAATCGAAAAGAGTTTTATTGGGAGCATTTGGGGATGATGGATGAACCTGAGTATGCTGAAAAGGCAATTCAAAAAATTATGACTTTTGAACAACATGGTTATTTTCAAGGTGAGAATCTGATTATTACTTATGAAACAAGAAAAATACCGTTAAATCAGAAAATTCTAAAAATAATGGTAGAACGGTATTTGAGATGATTAATGTAGAAAAAGCGATAGTCAGCTATTAACAGATTAAAATGAATTGAAGTTTCTGCTAAAAACAAATTAAAGTTAAGAAATTAGGAAATTAATCTGCTAATTATAAAGATAAATGTCTTATGAATTGCATTAAGAACAGATGAAATTATAAATATTAATACTCTAATCTGCCTAAATTAACTGATATGCAGTGAAAGTGTAGAAGGAAGGCATATTAAAAACTAGAAAAAGAATAATTAATATGTTTTAAGGAACTGTACTAGTTGAAAAATATATAAAAAAGCAGATTGATACAGAAAAATATATGTTTTAGGATGCCTACAATCCT
>JAFZGJ010000039.1 GCA_017555455.1 Lachnospiraceae bacterium | reverse complement strand
CATGCCTGTAATATGCAAAGAGGGGAAGAAGCGGCAGTATGGAGAATTACTTTGTTAACCTTATGTGCCGGACTTGGTTTGGTATGTAATCCATTGTATGTAATGATTTCCGGTTCCCTGCTTCTTTCTTCAGAAAAAAAAGAACCATTATGGGAATTTTATTACCGCAGATTTATAAAGGTAGTGATTCCGCTGGTTGTTTATTATGCAATTTTTCTGTGTGTGTCAGGGCAGATGAGTTTTCTGCCGCCGGAAAATCTGGGAAAAGGATTTTTACAGATTTTGGCAGGAGAGTCAGATATCGTACCACACTATTGGTTAATTTATACTTTGATTTCTCTTTATATTTTTGCACCTTTTGTTGGAAAAATTATAAAAAAATTTAGTGACAGACAGTTACATATTTGTTTTTGGATGATTTTAGTTATGGAACAGATTCTTACTCTTTTACCTTTAGCAGGTGTGGAGATAGGACCGGTCTTAGAATTCATAGAATGGGAAGGCGTATTTATTCTGGGATATATTTTAACTGAGAAGCGGAACATAGTTATGGAAAAGGCTGTATTAATACTGGGCGGAATTTCCGTGATTGCTATCAGTGTGATTATTTTACAGGACTATTCACGAATCGGATATGTATGCAATGCGGCACCTGTGATGATACTTTTTGCAGCGGCAATTATGATTTTATTGTCAAAGATAAAATATGTTCCTAATAAATATACGGGAAATGCCATTAAGATAATGGCAAAATACAGTTACGCCATTATTTTGGTTCATTGGTACGGATTGTTTGTGGTAACTTGGGGGAAACTCGGGTTACAGCCTTTACGTTTTGGATGCATTGGTGGTATTATTTTAACTGTATTGGTGGCAACTTTGGTATGTCTGCTTATGGGATTTGTAGGTGACAACACTGTTGTTTTTGTAATACAATCTATTTTTGAAGTCCCTTTTAAATTAATAAAAAGGAAAAAGAAATAAAAATACATAAAGTATTAGAATTGCAAAAAAACACATTTTAAAGAGGTGAAAATGAAAGAAGTAATGAAAAAAAGCAAATTTGTAAAATGCCTTTTGTCCATGATGCTTGCGGTGGCTATTTTTGTTAGTACCCCGGTATCAGCACAGGCAAATGTTTTGGGAATCGATGTATCCCGATGGAATGGGGACATCGATTGGAGTCAGGTGGCTGCTTCCGGTGTATCCTATGCCTTTATCAGAGTCGGTACTACAAAAGGTGGCGTGGACATTAAATTCCATCAAAATGTTATTAATGCCCAACTTAATGGTATAAGAACTGGTGTATATATTTATTCCTATGCGGGAAGTGTGGCAGAGGCAATTAATGAAGCTCATTTGGTATTACAGTGGATTGAGAACTACAATATTAACTTCCCGGTAGTTTATGACGTGGAAGACAGTGTACAGAAAAAATTGGATCCCAATACTGTAACAGCAATGTGTAATGCTTTCTGTGATGTGATTTACAGCGCAGGATATTATCCTATGATATATACCGGTGCAAACTTTTACAGAAATTACATCACACCGGAGATTCGATATGATAAGTGGATTGCCCATTATGCAAAAGCCTGTGCTATTCCGGGCTATGCAATTTGGCAGGCTTCCAACACAGGAAGAATTCCGGGAGTTTCCGGGAATGTAGATATTGACTATATGGTAAAAGATTATAGAAATATCATTATGCCATATGGGTTTGCACAAAGACCGGACGGTGTTTATTTTTACAATAATTTCCGTATCCAGTTTGGATGGATTGATGTAGGTGGTTTACGTTTCCATATGGATCCCTTAGGTCGTATGCAGACCGGCTGGTTTATGGATGAAACAGGAATGTATTATCTGGCTGCTGATGGTCATGCAGTGACAGGACAGAATGTAATTGATAATGCGGGATATATGTTTAACGAAATGGGAGCCATGGTGAACGGATGGCAGGCTGTGGGACCGTATTTGTATTACTATAATCCATTAAATGGAAATCAGTTGCAGACCGGTTGGTTTACGGATGAAACAGGAACTCATTATCTGTATCCGGGAGACGGTCACATGGTAATCGGACCTATGGCGATTGATAATAAGAATTATTTCTTCTCTGCAGAAGGTCATATGCAGGTTGGCTGGCAGAATATAAACGGACTTCGTTTTTACTATAGTCCTGTAGATGGTTCTATGGTAACAGGTTGGTTAAATGATGGTGTAGACCGTTATTACTTATATCCGGCAGATGGACATATGCTGACAGGATATGTAACCATTGGTAAAGATAATTACTTCTTTAATGAAGAAGGTAAGATGCAGACCGGTATTGTACCGATTGCCGGTGGTAATTTCTACTTTGACCCATTGACCGGTGCCATGACAACAGGATTTGTAAGTGATGGTGTAAATCGCTATTATTTCTCACCTGTAGGTGGTTTAATGCTGACAGGACTTCAGGTAATTGATGGTCAGACCTTCTACTTTAATGAAAATGGCCATATGCAGGTTGGTTTACAGAAAATCGGTGGTCAGACATATTATTTTGACCCATTGACCGGTGCTATGTTAAAGGGATGGTTAACCACACCGGAAATGATGTTACATTTCTCAACCCTTGACGGCCATATGCTTGCTAATGAAATTGCCATGGTAGATAATGTTCCAAGATGCTTTAAAGCGGATGGTACATTGCTGGTAAATGGTGCATATACCATTGCAGGGGTAACTTATGTCAGTGACGCTAACGGAATGATTATTTTCCCGACGTTTTAATTCAGGCTGTTGCATAAAAGCAGTTGTGGTTTTAAGTATCCCTTGTTCGCTTGCTGTTCGTTACATTATTTGCGATTAGCGTACAAAAACTATAAATAGTTTTGTTCGCTTCTCGCAAACAATGTCTCACAGATGCGTACAAGTTGGATAACTTAAAACCACAAATTGTATTTTATGCAACAGCTTTTATTATATAGTAAAGATATATAAACTTTGTTATAATAAGAAAAATTAGTGTGGACAAGGTGGAGAAAAATGTATCAGTTTCAGGATAAGGTGGTTGTAGTAACCGGTGGTGTTCAGGGAATCGGGAAATGTATCTGTGAAGAATTTGAAAAAGCAGGGGCAAAAGTATGTGTCATTGATTTGCAGGAAAATTCTTATTTTCAGGGGGATATTTCGGATAAGGAAACTTTGGAGAAGTTTGCAAATAAAGTCATCGAAGATTATGGACATGTGGATTATCTGATTAACAATGCAGCACCTTTGTTTAAAGGAATCGAAGAGTGTACTTATGAAGAATTCTGTTATGCTTTGAACGTAGGTGTGACGGCAGCATTTTATTTAACAAAATTATTCCGTAATCATTTCGGGGAAGGCGCCTGCGTTATTAATATTTCTTCCAGCAGAGACCGTATGAGTCAGCCCCAATCGGAAAGTTATACGGCAGCCAAAGGGGGAATTCATGCCTTAACCCATTCCCTGGCAGTAAGCCTTTCGGGAAAAGTGCGGGTAAATTCCATTTCCCCCGGTTGGATTGATAATGATTATCAGGTGTATGAAGGACCTGATGCCACACAGCAGCCGGCAGGCAGAGTAGGAAATCCCATGGATATTGCCAATATGGTGTTGTTTTTATGTTCAGAAAAGGCAGGATTTATTACGGGAGAAAACATCTGTATTGATGGAGGAATGACCAGACAGATGATTTATCACGGAGATTTTGGGTGGAAGATGGAATAGGAAGAAAAGAAAAAATGACAGAATAAAAATATTAATTATGGGGGAGTGTGTAGGATGTCTCTT
>JAFZGJ010000038.1 GCA_017555455.1 Lachnospiraceae bacterium | reverse complement strand
TTAGGAGGAGAATAAGAATGATTTCAGCAGGTGATTTCAGAAACGGTATTACTATCGAAATCGATAGCAATATTTTTCAGATTATTGAATTTCAGCATGTAAAACCAGGTAAAGGTGCAGCTTTCGTTAGAACAAAGCTTAAAAATATCAAGAGTGGTGGCGTAATCGAAAAAACATTCCGTCCAACAGAAAAATGTCCACAGGCCCGTATCGACAGAAAAGATATGCAGTACTTATATTCTGATGGAGATTTATTCCACTTCATGGATCAGGAAACATTTGAACAGATCGCTTTAAATGAAGAAAACGTAGGGGATGCTCTTAAATTCGTGAAAGAAAACGATATTTGTAAAGTATGTTCCCATAACGGTAGCGTATTTGCTATTGAACCACCTTTATTTGTAGAACTTGAGATTACAGAAACAGAACCAGGTTTCAAAGGTGACACAGCTACAGGTGCTACAAAACCGGCTGTAGTTGAAACAGGAGCTACTGTATATGTACCATTGTTCGTAGAACTGGGTGACAAAATTAAAATTGATACTCGTAGCGGAGAATACTTATCCAGAGTATAATTTTAGAATTGAATTCAAAAAGAATGCAAGACAACAGACATGTGCTGTTGTCTTTTTTTATGCACTAAAATTAATGGGAGGAATAAAATGGAATTACAGAATTTTACGGAAAAAACAGTAAAAGCGTTATCAGAATATTACGGAAAGGAGGCAGAAGTTAAAAACCATAAAATATACAAAAATAATGGGGTGTTATTACAAGGAGTCTGTGCCTTGAAAAATGGAAAAAACATTGCGCCAACCATATATATAAATACTTTTTGGGAACGATATCAAAATGGGGAGGTTTTTGGAGTTTTAATCAAGGAAATGATTCAAATATTGGAAGAGAGTCAGGTTAGTAAGGATTTTAATACAGATTTTTTCATGGACTATGAGAACGTGAGAAAAAAACTTGTGTTGCGACTGATCCATTTAGAAAAGAATAAGGAGTTATTGAAAAAGGTTCCATATATTAAGTTTCAGGATTTGGCAATCGTATGTCATTGTATGCTAATGACAGAAGAAATTGGAATGGGAGCTATTGTAATTCATAAAGAACATTTAAAGCTTTGGAATGTGGAAGAAGAAAACTTGTTTCGGGATGCTTTTGATAATAGTCCTGAAATGGAACCATATTCAATTTTGAAAATGAGTGAAATTATTAAAAAAATATTGAGAAATTCCATGCAGGAGAAAATCGAAGAAATCTGCGAGGAATATGTTTGTGATAAAGAAGCACTTCTTGACAGCTCACTGGAGCATATGGCACAGGAAATTGAAGAACAGCATATTCCTATGTATGTATTAACCAATGAAAAGCGTTGCTATGGCGCGGCATGCCTTGTTTATCCGGGTATGCTTGAAATAATTGCAGAAAAACTGCAGGATGATTTCTATATTATTCCAAGTTCTGTCCATGAAATTATAGTGGTTGCCAAAACAGAATGTATTGATTCTTTTGGTTTAAATGAAATGATAGATGAAGTAAACAGAACTGAGGTAGATGAAGAAGAATGGCTTTCAGATCACACCTATTTATATCAGAGAAACAATAAAAAACTCATCTCTATTACAAATCATTAAGAAAATCTTTAACACATTTTTGTAATAATATTCAAAAATTTATAGTATATAAAAGAATAGTAATAGAAGCGGGTGTAACCTTAACGTTGACACAGGATTCAATATATGTTAAGATGTAAAACAGTTGTAATAAATTTGTAATAATTTAACAACTGACATTTACGCACCCGTAGTCTAATGGATAGAACGGAGGCCTCCGACGCCTTTAATGCAGGTTCGATTCCTGTCGGGTGCATTTTGTTTTAAAAGTGAAAGGAGTTTTTATGGATAAAACTAATTGGAAAGAGAAAACAGGAGACGTAAAGCAGAAAATGCAGGCTCAGGTTTCACGCTTAATCCAAATGTGTAAAGAAAACAAAAAGATGGTAGTTATAATAGCTGCATTTCTGGCAATTTTAATCGGTGCTTTTTTTATGATTGATGTATCAGAAAAGAAAGAAGAGGCAGTTGCTCAAGCAGAGTTGGAAAATATTACCAAAGAAGAAGGCTTAGTTGTGCCGGAGGAAGCGTTGGAAAAAGATGCTTATCCGGAAGTGAATAATCTTGTAAAGCAGTACTATCAGGCATTGGTAGAAGGAGATATAGATACGATTAAAAGTATCAAAAATTATACAGATGCCGAAGAGGAACTTAAGGTTGTAAAGAAGAGTGAGTTTATTGAAGGATATCCTGTAATTACAGTTCATACCAAGAAAGGACCGGAAGAAGGTTCTTATGTAGCATACGTACAATATGAAGTGAAATTTGTAGATCAGGATACTACAGCACCGGGATTAAATACCTTATATATTTGTACCGGTGAAGATGGCAGTCTTTACATTAATGCCAATGAATTGGAAGAAAGTGTAGTAGAGTATTTAAAAACAATTTCTGTTCAGAATGACGTAGTAGATTTGTTCAATACCGTTCAGGTTGCATATAATGATATCAAAACACAGAATGAAGAATTAAGTACATTTTTAGATGAACTTCCTAATCTGTTAGCCGAAGCGGTGAATGAAGCCATGGAAGAACAGGAAGCTTTAGAAGCGGCAGCAGAACCGGTAGAAGCTACGACAGAACCTGAGGTGCAGGTAGTGGTTACAAAAGTAAAAACCACAGCGGTTGTAAATGTACGTAGTTCAGACAGTATTGAAGCAGATAAATTAGGTAAAACTTCTAATGGACAGATTCTTGAATTAATCGAAGAACGATTGAACGGATGGTCTAAAGTTAATTTTGAGGGAAAAGAAGGATACATTAAATCTGAATACTTAGAAGCAGAAGAAACAGAAATGGTATTAGTTGAAGCACCTGTGACAGAAGCGGAAACAACAGCGGAAACAGTAGCAGAACCTGCACCTGTGGCAGAAACCATAAGTGAAACAGTAGAAGTAACACAGGAAAATTTTGACACTCCTAAAAAAGCAAAAATAACTTCTACCGTAAGAGTTAGGGAAACAGCAAGTACAGAAGCAAATGTTTTGGGAACTGCTTATAAAGGAGCTGCAATCTATGTGTTGGGGCAGTTAAATAACGGTTGGACTAAAGTTGATTACCAAGACAAAGAAGGTTATGTAAAATCTGATTACATTGAAATTAAAGAATAAAATCGTTGGAAATGAATAAACCTGTTATTAGGTAGGGGACTATCTGATAACAGGTTTTTTTTATGCAAAGTTTATGGAGTAAAAAGGAATGTTACAGGTGGATGTTATACAAAAATACTTGTATACATAAAATTTTACAATTTAGTGTAGAAAAGTATTGCAATGGAAAAAGATATGGTATAAAATGGGTGAGTAATAAATTTTGAGGAAATACAGGCACGGGAGTGCTTATGAAATAGGAGGAAAATATTATGTCTTACGTTGACGAAATAATTGATTTAGTGGTAGAGAAAAACCCAGCACAGCCGGAATTCCATCAGGCTGTAAAAGAAGTATTAGAATCTCTCAGAGTAGTAGTAGAAGCTCACGAAGAAGAATACAGAAGAGATGCATTATTAGAAAGAATGGTTAATCCGGAAAGACAGATTATCTTCCGTGTTCCATGGGTAGATGATAAAGGACAGGTACAGGTTAATACAGCATATCGTGTACAGTTTAACTCTGCAATCGGACCATACAAAGGAGGTCTTCGTCTTCACCCATCCGTAAACTTAGGTATTATCAAATTCTTAGGTTTTGAACAGATTTTCAAAAACTCCTTAACAGGTCTCCCAATCGGCGGTGGTAAAGGTGGTTCTGACTTCGATCCTAAAGGAAAATCAGACAGAGAAGTTATGGCATTCTGCCAGAGCTTTATGACAGAGCTTACAAAATATGTTGGTGCAGATACAGACGTTCCGGCAGGTGATATCGGAACAGGTGCAAGAGAAATCGGTTACATGTACGGACAGTACAAGAGATTAACAAACCGTTACGAAGGTGTTCTTACAGGAAAAGGATTATCTTATGGTGGATCTTTAGCCAGAAAAGAAGCTACAGGTTATGGTTTATTATACTTAACAGCAGAAATGTTAAAATCCAATGGTTCTTCCATCGAAGGAAAAACAGTCGCAGTTTCAGGTGCCGGTAATGTAGCAATTTACGCTATTCAGAAAGCACAGCAGTTAGGCGCAAAACCGGTAACATGTTCTGATTCCAATGGTTGGATTTATGATCCGGACGGAATTGATGTTGAATTATTAAAAGAAGTAAAAGAAGTAAAACGTGCAAGATTAACAGAATATGCTGCAGCAAGACCAAACGCTGAATATCATGAAGGCAAAGGTGTATGGAGTGTAAAAGTTGACGTAGCTCTTCCTTGTGCAACTCAGAATGAATTACATCTTGAAGATGCAAAAGCTTTAGTTGCTAACGGATGTATCGCAGTTTGTGAAGGTGCTAACATGCCTACAACATTAGAAGCTACAGAATACTTACAGAACAACGGTGTATGGTTTGTTCCGGGTAAAGCTGCTAATGCAGGTGGTGTTGCAACTAGCGCATTAGAAATGAGCCAGAACTCTGAAAGACTTCACTGGACATTTGAAGAAGTTGACGGAAAATTACAGCAGATTATGGTTAATATTTTCCACAACTTAGATAAAGCAGCAAAAGATTACGGTATGGCAGGCAACTATGTTGCAGGTGCTAATATTGCCGGTTTCTTAAAGGTTGCAGAAGCTATGACCGCTCAAGGTATTGTATAAGGTGATTTATAATATTATAAGATGAGAATGGTCAATAATAAGTGTATGAGCAGATACAAGAGTGAAAGATAATTAGGAATCTCCCGAAAATTCTCGATTTCGGGAGATTTTTACGTATGATTTCATGATGGTGTAAATGGTGCAGATAAAAAGCCGAAAATCAAGTAGTTAATCTGCCGAAATAGAATTAAAGTAGGGAAAAAGTTATATTAAGAGTAATTAAAAGCAGATGAAAAGTAAAAATACTTAAATTAATTTGCTGAAATTATGTAATATAAGATAAATACTTTCAAATGGAGCGGATTAAAGTAATAAAAGTATAAATCTAAGATGTGTAAAAATGCGTTCTAGGATTAAAATAGAGCAAACAGGCAGATTAAATTATATAAAATAAATAGTAAGGATGCTTATGTGAGAAAAAGGTTAGTAACAGATGAAAGAAGAAGATAAAATCTCTAAAAGAGATGCAATTAAGTTTGTATGATATATAGAAAGCCGGTTAGGAAGCGGTAAAGTAAACTAAGTACTTTGTCGATATTACTATTAGATACATGGAAGTAATGTTTCAAGCAACCGAATGTGATTCTATGAAAATAGCAGAAACGAGGAGTATATTTATGGAATTGAAAGAAGTATTATTAAAACGCAGAAGTGTTCGGAAATTTACAGAAGAAACGGTATCTGATGAGATGATAGAAGAATTGCTTCATGCAGCTATGAGTGGTCCTAGTGCGTGTAATAAAAAGCCTTGGGAATTTTATGTTGTAACCAATTCGCAGAAATTACAAGAGCTTAAGGAAGCCTCTATGTTTACTAAAATTTCATCCAAACTTGCTATTGTGGTATGTGGTAATTTGTCCAGAGCATTGCCAATGAAGATGGCAGAGTATTGGATTCAGGATTGCAGTGCTGCAACTGAAAATATTTTGCTTCGGGTAACTGATTTAGGACTTGGTGCGGTATGGTGTGGTATTCACCCACAGAAAAAAGCAATAGAAAAAGTTCGACGGATACTGGATATTTCTGAGTCACAGGTACCTTTAAATTTGATTTTTATCGGTCATCCTGCAGAAGAACCGGAAGCAAGAGATCAGTATGAAGAAAAGAGAGTACATTATATTAAGTAAAAGAAGGTATGAAATAATAAAATGAACGTTAGAGGGCAGTCATATAAATGGCTGCCTATTTTAATTTTACAACATAAAAAGGTCGGTTCACAACATTTGGCTACATATAGGGGAACAGTGTTCTGTTATAATATTTGAAATAAACAGAAAAAGAGAAAGATAGGCCTAGTATAAAAATATAGAAACTTGTAAAGGAAAGAAAACTATGCGTATAGCAATATGTGATGATGAAAAAAACATCAGAGAATTCATAGGAAATAAAGTGGAAAAACAGTATCCGAAGGCAGAAATAATTTTCTTTTCCTCAGGAGAAGAACTGCTTTTATGGGATAAACATATAGATATCCTGTTTTTAGATATTCAGATGAACGGCAAGAACGGAATGGAAACGGCGAAAGAACTCCGTAAAATGGATAAAAAAGTAATTATTATTTTTGTCACTGCAATAGAAGACTATGTGTTTCAAGCATTTGACGTAGGAGCTTTTCATTATCTTATAAAACCCATTGATGATGCAAAGTTTGCAGATGTACTTTACAGAGCAGTGGAAGAATGGAAATTACAAAATATACATAAGAAAAAAACGGAAGAAAAATATGTAATGATTAATAACGGTGGAGTTCATAGCAAAGTAATGCTGGAAGACATTGTTTATGCAGAGGTATTCAACCGCAAGGTGGTGATTCATAAGCTGAACGATGAAATTGAGTATTATGGGAAATTGTCTGACTTGGAAACAGTGGCAGGAGACAGTTTTTTTAGAACTCACAGAGCATATCTGATTAATTTTAAGTATGTAGAAAAATATAATGCAACCACCATCTATCTGGAAAAAGGAACGGTACTTATGGCAAAGCAAAATTATCCGGAATTTGTAAAAAAATATTTGAAATACAACCAGAGAGGTTAATCAGGTTACAAATTTTTTGAAAAAATTTTGTATGAAATCAATTAGAAAGTAGAAAAATCAGATGTTTACAGATAATATAGAAACTTATTGGGCAATAGCAAGTCATATAATAGCAATCATGGGCTACATAGTAGAAGGATGGATGTTTTATAAGTTTGTGAAGCCTTTTATGAAAGAAAATCAACACTATGTTGGAATCATCTATTCCATTACTATGCTTGCATTTTATGTCATGCCGCAGAAAATTACTTATCCCAATCTTCAGGGAGCTATTGCAGCTGGTATCACTATGTGTCTGGTGGAAAGAAAAAATAAAAAACAAAAAGTCTTTTTGGCGACGTGTATGTATTTATTCCGATGGATGGTTTATGGTGTGACATTGGTATTGCGGGATCTTATGTTCGCGTTGTTTATCAACACACCGGATATGTATACAAAACCGGTGAAGCAATGGATAACATATATTCTGGTGGAATGTGTTTATTATTTCATTGCATTGGCAGTGTTGTATTTTGTAATCAAATTGATTCATAAAGTGTATCGTAACAAAAAGGAAGATATTTCATGGAAAGAATTGTTGTTGCTTTTTGCTACGCTAATGATGGCAATGACAGGCTATTTTACATTTAACTTCGTATCTAACGTGTATTTGTCGGATATGGAAAAATATGTATGGGATGAGCATCCGGAGTATACTTTGCTTCGGGTGATATATCAGATGGTTTCTTTTGCAGCTATTCTGAACGCTATAATTATTTATCAGAAGTTAAAAGAAAAGCAAAAGGAGGAAAAAGAAAATATTTTATTAGCGGAACAGATAGAAAATACAAAACAGCACATCAGGGAAGTAGAAAGGTTATATGAAGATATCCGTGCAATAAAACATGATATGGGGAATCATATTTGTGTGTTGGAAAATTTGTTTGGCAAACTTGGGGCAGAAACAGAAGATACGGGATTAGTAAAAAAAGAATTGGAAAAATATCTGTCAGAACTAAAGACAACATGGAGGGAAAGTGTAGCTGAGATAAAAACCGGAAATCCTGTTACGGATGTGATTTTGATTCAGAAGCAGAAAGAGGCGAAAGAAAAAGGAATTGATTTTAGGTGTCAATTTGCATATCCAAAAGATACCAATATTAATGCCTTTGATATCAGTGTTATTTTAAATAATACCATTGAAAATGCTTTTGAAGGGACGAATGAATGTGAAAGTCGTTGGATCGAAATATTATCCTATTGTCAGAAAAATGCGTATATGCTGGAAGTAAGTAATTGCATTAATAAAAAAGTAGAGATAGATATGGAAACCGGTTTGCCGGAAACCACAAAGAAGGATAAAGAAAATCATGGATTTGGACTTACGAATATCCGAAAAGTAGCACAGAAATATTATGGGGATATAGATATCAGACAGGAGGAGAAAAGTTTTACATTAACGGTGATGTTAATTATAGATTAAGGCTTAGCAAGAGTAAAATTAGAATGGGCAAGGAAAGATAGATTCCTTGTCTTTTTTGCGTCCGCGAACAGAGGCGTAGCATTTGTGATTTACTTTACAACATAAAAAGAACGTTTCACAACAAGTCTGTTTAGTATGAAGTTCAAGGGTTCGAAATAGGAAGTAAGAGATGTGTTTATATATGGAGAAAGGGATTTCTAAACAAAAATTAAGGAGGGGGAGTGTAGATGGGAGTTATATCGAATGTATCTCATTATGCTCATGTTCGCAGAGAAGATAAATTGAATGAAAAGCTTTGTGAAGAGGCGAATAAAAATGCTAAAGAATTAATTGAAAAGAATCGGCAAAAAGTTCGAGTAGATGACAAACAAAAATCAAATACATGTAAAACGATACAGAAAGAGGGAGTAAGTTACGAAAAAACAATTCTTGATTCTACGACCATAGGATTTAGTTTTATCCAAAGTATAGAAAAGCAATTCAGTGGTACAAAGTTTTTTGTAGGCACCGTAAGCTACGGACAGACTTATGGGAATTCTTCAGATACGAATTTTGTAATCAATCCATATTTTTTAGAAAGACTGGGAACGGACGAAGAGACAAGGAAACAATTTGAAGAAGATGTGAAATATTTATATGAGTTTAGTCAAAGATTCCGTGCACAGCAATTATCTGAAGGAAGGGAAATTGTAAATCAGGGATGGTTCTGTGATGAAAATGGTAACTGGGGAGGTTGGTGTATTAGTAAAACTATAAACCCAAGTCACGTATTGCAGGATATGACAGATTTCGCAGAAAAAATCCGGCAGGAAAAATTAGAAGAACGTAGAAAAACGGAAGAGGAATTGAAAGAATATTTTGGAGAACGATTTCTAGGTTTTTCTGTGAAATGGTTGGAAGAAGAGATGAGAAAAGAAGAAGTTACAGAAACCGAAGAAACCAAGTCTGATTCGGAGAGCGAAAGTGAGACCATGTCAGTTAGCGTGGGTGTCAATGTTGGCAAGACAGCACGGAAAATTGCGGCAGCAAAAACAAAAGAACAATTACATATGGTGATATCCGAAATCCGAAGTGATATGCGGGTAGTGAAAGATGGTATGGAAAAAGGTTGGTGCGATGAGTCGGAAATGGACAAAGTAAATATGCTTATGTCCATGGCACAGAACCGGATGGGACAGGTAGAAGAAAGAAAAGCAACACCGGAAGAGGAGAATTTGTTTGCTATGGCTTCGTTAATGTAGGAGTCAAAATATAGAGAAAAATAAAAGCAAGGAGGCTGAAAAATGAAAATTAATGGATTGAGCTTAACAACTACACAGAATGGTGGAATGAATATATTGCAGGGAAATGATTCTGTCAGCAAAAATATTCAGAACCAGATTTCTAATGCACAAAAACAGTTGCAGGAATTGTCTGCAAATAAAGAAATGAGCATAGAAGAAAAAATGAAAAAAAGACAGGAGATTCAGCAACAGATTGCAGATTTAAATCATCAGTTACGACAGCATCAGATAGAGCAGAGAAAAGAACAACAGGCGAAAAAATCTTCCATGGATGATATGCTGGGTGGTACTAAGAAAGTATCTCCCAAATCCGGGAAGCAAGGTACGGGTTTATCTCAGGCAAGTATGAAAGCAATGATTTCTGCCGATTCAGCAATGGTACAAGTGAAAGTACAAGGCGGTGTAGCAACAAAAATGGATGGCAGAGCCGGTGTGTTGGAAGCAGAGATTAAATTGGATATGGCTCGTGGCGATGATGTAACAAAGAAAAAAGAAGAACTCGCAGAAGTAGAACGGAAAGCTATTACAGCAGAATCTGCACAGATGAATACCTTAGCAGAGACGAATCGAGAGTTGGAAGAAGCAGCTAAGGCAGAACAGCAGTGTGAAAAAGTAGATGATAAAGATAAAGCAACAGACAAGAAAGCGGTTGTTTCTAACGAAAAAGAAAATAGGAATATAGAGGGTACAGAAGAAAAAAAATCAAAGGTTACAGATGTTGAAAGTGAGGTTGAAACAGAAAGTAATGATATGGATTTGCCAGAAGTAGTAGAGATATCTCCAGCGGAAACACTTATGTATAATCATGTAGATGTACGTTTATAAGAATTCTAAAGAAGTTTGGTTAGTAAGATATGAGTCAGAATGAATATGGGAGGAGGTACCGATTATGTCAAAAATAAATAATTCTAACGATTACACAAGTAAATATAACACACATGCAGATTATTCCTATTTGTTTGGAGCGACGCAAACTGCTTCTGCAAGTGGTACTTTCAGTTTGGCTGATTATGCATCGATTAAGAATGGAAGTTATGGGAAACTTTTGAAGTCATATTATGCAAAGCAGGATGCAGAAAATTCGGTTTCCGGTAATGATTCTGTGCAGAAAGCATCTCTTATGAAATCAAGTGCAGATGTTTTAAAGAAATCTGTGGATGCTTTGAATAATAATGAAATTTGGGAAAAGAAGAAAATTAAGAAAAAGGATGAAAAGACCGGAGAAGAAACAGAGGTTGAAGACTACGATTGGGAAACTATTACCAAGACGGTGAAATCCTTTGTAGAGAATTACAATGATGTGATAGAACAGACCGGAAATTCGAATGCAAAGGATGTTTTAAGAAATGCCGTGTGGATGACAGGTATTACCGAATCCAATGAAAATCTTCTCTCAAAGATTGGTATTAACATAGGTAAAGGTAATAACATGGAATTAGATGAAGAGATGCTTAAAAAGGGTGATATCAGTACTTTAAAAATGCTTTTTACAGGACATAATTCATTTGCAGATAAAATCGCCATGAAGGCAAACAGCATTTCCAATGCAGCAGCAAGGTCAAGTGGAACATATAAGAATAATGGTACGTACAACAATACCTTGGCAGAGATGATATCAAATAAAGTAGATAAGGAAGTGTAGGTGGATTCTGTATTGCGTTCCGGT
>JAFZGJ010000037.1 GCA_017555455.1 Lachnospiraceae bacterium | reverse complement strand
TTTTACCTCCCGATAAAAACAATATACAAAAAAATTCTTATTCTAAGTATAACAAAGAATAAGAATTTTGAAAAATATTTTCCATTCATTTCTCTTTTTAATTAATTTGGCCTGCGTAATTCATAAAATTCAACATTTCCATTAATCAATGAGACATTGCATCTCGCGGCGTAAGGCCATTTTTCTCCGGAAGTCAAAACCAATTTATTAACTTCTGAAATATTATACTGTTTCGCCGGCTTATCATTTACACCAACAAAACAATTAACATAACCATCTTCTTCACTAAAACCGGATGTTGCATTATCTGCATGCTGTTTACAAAATTCTAACCCTATTTTTTCAATACATGCCCTAATTCCAATATTTTTAGCTTCATTAACTGTTAACATATTAGTTACCTCCTTCCATAAAATCATCAAAAATATTACTGGTAAATTCCATTTCATATCCAGTTATATAAGATATTATAATACTTTTTCGCTGTTCTATATATTTTAAGAAATCTCTATCATCCGCTGATGGTTCTATAAAACCATAATCCGGATGCGTATGAGCTATAAGTCTTAATTTCTTTGTTTTTAACAATGTTAATAATTCTTCATTAAATTCACAATGTCTTTCTATTCCATGAAAAACTATATCCTTCGTTTTACCTCTTAGCAAAGCAAATTCATGATGTGTAGCTGCTGATAAATAGGCTAAATCCTTTACCTTTATAGAGCCATATTCAAATGCTGCCCAATCATTTGAATGTGGAACTCTTGCTAAAATAGATGTTCTTCTTTCATTTAGACCTACATCTCCATTACGAATTGCTTCCAAAGATTTTTGTGTTGATGCTGAAGATGAAAGAATTGTAGAATTCTTTACCATCTCTTTTCTCCTTTGTAATGTGCTTTATATTTGAATAAATAGAAATATGTTATATAGAAATGTTAGAACTATCCTTAATATTATTATATTATTTTTTAATCCCTATAACAATAAATATTTTCTTAATTTTATTATTGTGCAACTAATCAAAACATACTATTTTTTACAATTAATCTTCTTAGAAGCACTTGTACTCTTATAAAATCAGCAATCAAATTCTTCCCGTCGCTTTTCATACATCTTCTTCATATGCTCTGTTTGAGGACCATAAGAAAAATGTCCCGCATATGCCCGCTCCGCTATAATAATTGCTTTGCAATTGTTCATACACCACTGGCATAAATGCTCTTCATCAATTCCAAGTACACCTTCAGGAGCATTCTTGAAACCACCCATAGCATTCCATATATCTCTGGAGATCAAGATACACCCTATACTATATCTATGATGACATATAGTATACTTTTCTTTCTTGTCACATAGTCTATCTGCAAAATCATTTACCGGTAAGGTTTTCTCCCACATATATTCCGCTGCCGAAGGATCAATAAATATTTTTCCTCCACCTACACGGGCTTCATCAAACTTCTCTTGGTATTCTTCCAAACAATTCAAATGCTCCAAAATCCGTCTGTATCCGTAATTATTTACATTCATTAAAGGTGCCACAAAACCGATAAAATATTTTCTTTCAGCTTCTAGCACCTGATAAGTGTCTATAAGTTCATGAAACAGACCTTCTGTTACAAAAATATCCTCATCCATTTTGTAAATCCATTTTGCGTTGACATGTTCCCTTATGGCAAAATTCTGTACCAAAGCAAGCTTATTTTCTCTCGTATGCAGATAAGACCAATCTTCCCTCTCACACAGCTCCATTAACTCTTTATTAGCATACCCGGCAGTTAAAACACAAATATCCATATCTGAATCTGCATATTTTTTTATTCTACTAAATACAGAATCCCAAAGATACTGTTTATACCCTGCCAATACAATTAGTAACTTTTCTTTTCCTTTTGAGCGATTAATAAATTCATATTCTCCGTCAAAGTTTCCATCCTGTAACTTGCTATCTAAGGTAGTAAAGCTGGAATATTTTATTCCCTGGTCTTCCAACTGCTTTATCATAGCAACTCTAGGGCCCGCTGCCCACACTGCTAATACAACTTCATAGTCTTTCCATATTTTACAAAGCTTATCGAAACTAATTACTTCTATCCCTTTGATAACACTACCATATTTTTTATTATCACAAAAATAAGCAACGTTTGCTAATCCATAATATAAAAGTGCTTCTTCGCCATAACGGCCTGCACCGAAGATGATATATTTTTTCACCGAAATTTACTCCCTTAAATACTACCAATACCTTTTCAAATTAGAAAAAAAGATTCTATAATCTTCTTGATGTTTCATGAAATAAATTGTTGTTACATGCTCTGAAAGCCAACATCTTTTTTGCTTCATTCCCTCATAAGTTTTCATGCGTTCTTCTACTTCATCAATCACAGAAAAAGCAAATTCACAATAGTCTTCTAATATTTCTCTTTTTGCAATAAAAATATTATTGGGATAAAAAATAGGATGTTTGGCACACCATAATGCAGTCTCATAATACTCCGGATGTTTTTCTTCCACTACCTGCAACATCATCTCATAATATGCTTTCTCTCCCCAATTCAGATAATAACCCGCCAAATCAGGATAAACTAATGCAGGCATAGGAAGTATTACATCTGCTTTTTCTTCCCATAAATATTTCCATACCACATCCGATTCGAACTGTCTTCTATAATGACAAATTCCGGAATAATTTAAATTCGTATTTTTCCAAAGCCAATAAAGTCCGGTCATTTCGTTGTAATAAGGATTTTTCAAAGAAATATTATCACCGTCTGCATCCGTTACTTCTGCCACTCTTACGTCTGTCAATACCGCCCCGGCCTGTAATGGTGTTATCCATTCCCTCTCTTTTCTCTCTTCTACAAGTTTTACATCTTGTGCACATTGAACCATATATGTCATTGCAGAAAAATCCGATTTCTTACTTTCAAAATTATCCTCATCACCGATACACATTTCTGTCATCTGAAAATCCATACTAAGCTTTTGATAATAATACTCCATAAAATCTGCAATCAGGATTCGCTCCATAATATCCGTCAAATAATGTACATTTTTAAATGGTGTCTGACTCAAAGAATCTGATATTTCCTGATGATAATGTTCCATAGCAACTACCAACACAGCGGTTTTTTCAGGTATTAATCCTAATTTATTAATAACTTTTTCATATTCTCCAAGTACATACACCGGAATATTATCTATGTATTCAGGATTATCTACACTTTCCCTATTGCCTTGCATATCGGTAACAAAAAAACAACTTGGTTTCTGTAATTCTAAAAATCCGATTTTTTGCATTTGGATTATTTCTTTAGCACGGTTGCCTGCACTGTAGATGCATAAATGCGGATACTCTTTTATTTCTGTCAGTAATCCATTTAATTTATTTCTTTCGTTCTTATAAATAGGAGATTCCATTCTTTTACCCTCTTAGTTTTCGGATATCTTCTCTTTCAAAATATCTTTTCTCTCAGTAAATTCTATTAATTAATTAAATCTACTAAGTTACTACCTAAAATACTTTCATATACAGCAAGAATTTTTTCAGCATTTATTTCTTTGCCAAAATTTGCTTTAGCTATTTCTCTGGCTTTATTAGTTATTTCTTCTGCTTGTGATTTGTGATTAATAACCCATTCTATCTTCTCTGCCAAATCATACGAATTATTTAACTGGAAAAATACACCTGTTCCGAAATCATTTATTAACTCCCTGGTTGCTCCACATCTAGCTCCTATTACAAGACAGCCCGCTAATTGTGCCTCTACGGTAACTCGTCCAAAAGCTTCTGACCTGGAACATACCACCACAATATCTGATTTTTGATACCATTTTTCCAATTCATTTGTACGATCATAAAATTGTATATTATCTTCTAAATTATTATCATTGATAATATTTCTTAATTCAGCAATATAATTTGCTTCACCGCTTCCAACAAAAGAAATTCTAAAATCTAACCCCTTATCTTTTAAAATAATCGCTGCTTCAACCAACTGTTTCTGCCCCTTAAGTGGAACCAAATTTCCCGGCATCAATATTTCTATTCTTTTTGATGTTAAAATTTCATGATAATCTAAATATCTATCAATATCTATTCCATCATAAACAATCTTTACTTTCTCCTCATTAAATCCATCATAACAATTTGCCACATATTCAGAAACCGGAACTATAGCCTCTGAATCATTTAATACTCTATATGCCTCTTTTTCATTATTAAACCAAAATCCCTGCTCTTTAATAAACTCTCGAATATGCCATATATATGGTATTCCTGCTCTTTTGGCCGCCTCTGCTCCTACATATGTATACGTAGTATTATTGTGAACTAAAGAAATCTTTAACTTCTTAATTAAGGAAACTAAATGATTAATAGAGCTCTCATTCACAGTTAAATCTTTTTCCAATTCCCCCGTTTCATTTAGCCAATCCTCTGATAACACATATGTATAATCTATATGATTTTCAATTAATAATTCTTCGCCATTCCCATACATGGGTAAAATAACCAAAGTAGAAATTCCTTTTTTATTCAGTTCTCTATTTAAATCCACCAAACATAAAAAAGCCCCCGATGAACTGTTATTATCGGAAGCCATAAACAGAATCTCTTTTTTCTGCCATTTTAATTCATGACACATTAAATAATTATCTACATATGCCTTTTCCATTTCTTTATATAGTTCTTCATCTACTATATAATAATTCTCAATTCCAACATTGCATAATGTTTTTATCATTTGAAAATGATTTTTCTTTAAAGTAGAAACAATAACAATAGAATTATCTTCTATTTTCGTATCATGAATATCTGTCACCATGCATCCCATGTATTGGAGATTACTGTTTGCTGATGAAACAACAAAAGAAATTTTTTCTTTACAAATACCATGTTCTGTCAGCCGTTTAAATACTAATCCGCCAACCATACCGGCACCATAAATATATATTTTTTTATTTATACATAATCGAATTAATTCTTGCTCTGTCAAATTCAATACTTCCTTCTTTTTAAACAAAATTATATTTATAATTCTCCATCATACATCATAATTTTACTAATATTTTTACCTTTCAAATTATCAATAACTGCTTCTACTGCGTTTTTATTACTTCTAAGAATTGCAACAATTACTAAAACTTCTTCATCAAAATCTACATCCTCTAATTGGACAACAGGTATTCCTAACACCATTTCTGCATTTGACTTTCTACTTGTAACTATTATCTTTTCTACCTTTATATTTTGATTTTGCAAGAACTGAACAACTTCACCGCCTATATTTCCTGCTCCATATACCATAACTTGTGATGCTTTTTTTATCTTTACTATATCTTCTGCTTTTAAGTTTACATATTCCATAACCGAATTTATTCCCGATTTTAAAATGTCGTACATAAAAACATCTGCGCTGTTTCCAAAATGCTGTAATCCCTGGTTTGGATAATATTTAATACCTTTGATAAATAATTTATACACTTCTTTTAAATATTTCTCAAATAATTTATTAATACCCTCTGTCCATTCACCACTTTTCCAATAATTCCATAATTCTATAAACACAATATAATATGACTGTACCCGTCTATAATTCATCACCGCCATAATGGAATTATCTCTTCTACGATATATATATATTTCTTTTTGATAATATACAACTTCAGATGCGATCATTGCACACTGAAAAGAAAACAATACATCTTCATGATATATTCCCTCATAAAAAGATATATTATTTTCTACCAAAAAATTTTTATTAATTAATTGTCTGCATGCTTCAACAATAACATCTGCATCATTATTAAATTTTTCGTACAATTCCAGTCCGACATATACATTATTATTATAATTAAAACTATTCTTTTTTTTCCCCACCTGTTCTTTTGCCCAAGAACCTTCATTCCTTATTTCCATATCATAATAAATTATTTGTGGAAATTTTTTTTCTTTTAATATATCTATTAACGATTCTACTGCATTTTCTTTAATCATATCATCAGAATCAACAAACATGATATATTCACCTTTTGCTTCACTTATCCCACGGTTACGGCTATAGGATAATCCTCTGTTAATTTGATTATTTAAAACTCTAATACGTTCATCTTTCTCAACATATTGTTCTAATATTAAAGATGAATTATCTGTAGAAGCGTCATTAACACATATAATTTCATAATTATCATAGGATTGTATTAATATACTTTCTAAACACTCTTTTAAATATACTTCAACATTATAAACTGGAACAATTATGCTGACCTTTATATCACAATTCATTTTCTTTTACCCATTTTATTAATACTCTTTCTTCTCTTAGTTCAACTCCATATTTAACCCTTCTAGAGCATTTCTCTAAATCCTGTTCAAATATATTACTAAAGAACTGCTCTAAATTATTTTTATATACAGATAATATATTCCTATTTAAAAATACAGGTTCTTTGAGCATATCTATATAAAGTTTGTCGTCTGTATCTATTTCTATTACTTTATCTACAACCTCATCAAAATCTCTGTATTTATGACAGTTTATAAATGCCTTTTCATTAAATTCATTTCCAATTAAAGGATCTCCTAAATAAATCGGTATCGTATGCGCTGCAAATGCTTCTATTATTTTTTCTGTTGCATACCCATTTCCAAAAGAATTTTCAAAAGCTATTGTAAACTTATAAGATTTAAGCCATTCTAATTTATTATCTACTCTATAGCCAACATTATTTCTATGTCGTCCTCCGGAGTCAACTTTTTTATATGTACTCAATAAATCAAAAAACTCATCTCTTTTTGTTCTTGTATCTCCGTTAGAATATATAAAATTACAAAACCTGTCTTTTTTCAAAATACTATCACTCTGTATTCTTCCAAATAAACCAGATGCTATTCTTCTATCCTCTGCATAAACATACCCCAAAGGATACCTTACATACCTATCTTCAAATTCTAGATAATCAAACCCTATTGCATAGTCACAAAGATTAAAATTCGGTCTTACGTTTTCGCCTGTAAAAAATATTCGTATACAATCATAATTAAGGAAATCCCATCCAAAAACAGAATATATAACATAATCCGGCTCGTCTGAAATTTCTATATCATATTTATCTGAAAATTTTTCTAATATAAAATTATTATATGAATCAAATCCCGGCCAGAAATCTGTAAATTTTATTTTTATTTTTTTCATTTCCTTATACCTCATATTCGCTTCTTCACAAATATTTAATGTATATGCTATTTCTATTTACAAAACTAACAACATATTTTTAATATTTATTAACAATATATTGTCTTATACTTTCTCTATATTTTTCATCTATAAATATGCCATTTGTTCCATTATTATGAAATAATAGATATCCATTCTTTAAAAGTAATTCCTTGATACGTTTACCATCTTGTTCCTTAGCTCCCCATGCTCCCATTTCAATAATAAAAATCTTAGGACGATGCTTTCTAAAGTTAATTTGATTTAATACAGCATAATCATAACCTTCAATATCTATTGAAACTACATCAGGTACTTCTCTTGTTAATTCAAATAATTCATTAATTGTTATTGTTTCTACCAAATATGTCTCTTTCAATTTAAAACTTTCAATTGTATCACAAAAATCTTTATCTAATTTATCATAAGACAACGTGCTAAGTTCATTTGATTTTAAATTATAAAATTCTGCTGGATTCCCATCCAAACTAACAGCTTTTTTAACTAATATATCTCTAGGTCTTATAGCCTCTATAAAATTATGTAAATCTTTATTTGGTTCTACTAATACGCCACAAGCACCCAAACGATACAAACCATATGTATTATTTAAATTCACTGGATGATTTGTTCCAAGTTCAAGATATGTTATATCAGAATATGTTAATTTTAAAACATGTAATAACATAATTACAATAGCATCTTCGTTGTTTTGCGAATAAAACAAATTTCTATCACTAAACAATATGCTTGCAATCAAAATTTTATCTTTTTTAATTCCCATATTTAATAATTGATTAAAAATTTCTAAATCTGCCTGAACACATATAATAATATAATCATATTCCATATTCCATACGTTTTTTAAATCAATATAATTAGAGAACAACTTTTTTCATTCTCATTATTACTGGTAACACCAATAACATTAAACTCCTTTTCAATTTTCTCTTTATATTCTTTATAGTAATTTCCCAGACCAAACAATATAACCTTCTTTTTCAAAATTATCTTTTCCTCCTTTTTCTTGTTTAATCATTTATTCTTCATTACAAACATTAAATATCTGATTTTTCAACTCAGATATCGTTAAATATGTTATTCCTTTATTATTAAAACTCTTAATTTGCTCCACTATTTCCTGACTACAATTATTTACAGCTATAAATACATTATAATTACCACTTGCTAATATTTTAGGCGTATATATTTTAATATTTTCTAAATCCTTTTGCTTATCTAAATTATTATCTAAAAATCCATTTACTAATATTCCTAAAGCATTCAATACTCTAAAAAATACTTTTCCAAAATGACCTGTTCCAAAAATATAAATACCTTCGTTACAATTATTGTAATATTTTTCAAAAATAGTCTTTATAATATCTGATGGTCCCTGCAACGACATATTAAATAAAGCTTCTTTGTATCTATTTTCAATTAAATCAAATAAATTATCATTACCTACATATTTCGAGGCATATTTCAAAGAAATTTCCTTCACTTCCTTTACACCTTTAGCAAATTCTATAGTACTTTTTCCTCCTAATGTAAAATTTACAACAACCTCATCCATATACAAGAATTTAACTTTATCTATGTAATATCTTAAAATCAATTCATAATCTGCGGCAAGTTCATATGATAAATCAAACAAACCATATTTATCATATACTTCTTTTTTCACAAACACCGTAGGATGCATTATTCTCACATCATACCATAATTTTTCAAGTTCCGCCTTTGCTGTATAAAAATAGCTCTGATCATGATATATCATCTTTGCTTTACCATAAACTAACTCTGCATTTGAATTATGAAAGATATTTAAAATATTCTCAACTGCATCTTTGTCATACCAATCATCTGCATTAATAATGCCTATAACATCACCCGTTGCCATTTTTATTCCCTTATTCATGGCATCATATATACCATTATCCGGTTCTGAAACAAATTTAGCTATCTTAGATTTATATTTATTTATAACATTTACTGTATTATCCTTTGATTTCCCATCAATAATTATGTATTCAATATTAGGATATGTTTGTGAAAGAACACTATTTATAGTTTTTTCAATAGTTGTTTCTGCATTATAGCAAACAGTAATAATAGAAACTTTTATCTCTTTATACATTTGTATCCTCACTCCAAATAACAGGTAGTGCCAAATTTACTACCTATTTTTCCTTCTAAAACTTTTATCAAACAAAACTGGCAGTTCTTTCTCGAATACTATCCGCAGAAGTATGACAAACCACTTAAAATCGTTCTGCACCACAATGGTAAATCCTTTTCTCCGGATACCATCTGTCCTTTACGGTGCTACTTACTGTTACATTTATAACAACAATGGCGACAATAGAATTTTTCAAAACTTGTTTCATCAGCCCCAAATATAAATTTATTTCTTGATATGATTCACTCTTCACTTAATGCTATACTTCTTATAAAATTCTTCTAATGCAATTATAGTACAATTATTTTATTCTCTATCTTATCTACAATTAAAGTTTCCTCGCATACAAATATCTTCTTCTCCTGTAAATGTTTTAAAGTTTCGAATTTTATTTTATACCTCTTATAATTCCTTTTCTGATCTCAGGATAATCCCAAAATTCTTTATCATAAATAAAAACCATATATCCCTTTGATGCTTCTGTTTTTAATCCGTACTCCAATAATATTTCATTTATTTTTTTCTCATGCTCTTTTTTGTGATATGCACAAATTGAACACTTTAAATTTAAACTATTTTTTAAAACCTGTTCTGCACCTAGTAATGCAGCAACTTCTTCTCCTTCTATATCCATTTTCAAGAAATCTATAGGTTCTTTCACCAATGAATTCAATGTAATAGTTGTTTCCGAATCTTCATTGCTTAAAAATTTATTACAAAATACTACTTTTTCTTTATAAGGAGCAAATGTAAGTTTTAATGCCTCCATCCACTCTTTATCACATTCTATGAGATATACTTTTTTAACTTTATCTATATGATGCAACGCAAAATTTCCTTCACATACTCCCGCATCTACTAAAATGTCTCCTTCTTTTACTACAACTTCTCCACTTTCATACAAATGTGGTGAATTTTGATCTTGTTCAGCCCATATATCATAAATATAATCTTCTTCATTTATTTTGATATATTGAGAATATGATTTTGCTAAATATAATTTCTTTCCTTCAAACCAAACATAATTATAATTATTTTTCTCATCCTTATATACTTTATACATTTCTGTTTTCTTCACTGAATCATAATAAAATACTCTTAATCCTGGCGTATCTTTAACTTTTTCTAAAAAAAGTTTTATTTCTTGATTTGACTGTTTATGATTCTTTTCCATTTCCTTCTTAACTTCACCATATATACTCCTAACTTTATCTTTAGGTATACATAATTCATTAAATAATTGATTCTTAATATCATTCTCGTATTTTTCAACCCAAATATCTATATAGTCATATTCTATTTCACCAATATCATTCGGCGAATATACTATTTTCTCTTTAAATATCCTACCACACTTATCTTTATTATTATCAACAAACCCTATTATATTTACTTTTTCTTGTAAACTCGTAGACAACAATGTAGCGTAATTTATCTCTGCCAGCTGTCCAGTTCCCCATATCAAGTATTTTTTCATATTCATGAACCTTTAATCCTCATAGAAATACCATTATTATTACAAATACTCTATAACTTCTTTTAGGTCTTTTACCCAAATATAATCCATTTTATATTTATATCCAATATTTTTTAATTGTTGTTCAATCTCACTATCTTTTTCCCATATTGCAATTACCATATTCTCTTGTCTACTTAATTGTTTATATTCATTAAATGTTATTATTGAATTTCCATCCAACTTTTCACGGGATAATCCTTTGTTATTATCAATTATATATTTTATTTTAAATCCTACACTTGATAATAACCGATATACTAAATTTCCCCAATAACCAGCTCCCCATATAATATATACATCACTTTTTGAAGAATACAAATTCTTAAAATTATTCTTAAAATCGTTCTTATTGAACTGATTTTCCCAATAATATATTCTTTCTTTTGTTCTTTCCAAACCTTTTATAAATTCTTCTGAAAAATCCTTTTGTCCACATCTAATGTACCTTGGTGGAATAGTATATCCATATGCTTCTATATATGGTTTCCAAAATTCTAAATCATACTTCTCCCACGCATGACACCCAAACGGTAACTTGTTCTCATTTCTTTTAAAACACTCCCTTACCCTTGTCTCAAAAGAAAACTGTAATGCAATATCTATCGGTGCTATTCTAAAATCCTCATTAGCCATCGTAGCTAAAAATACATCTTCCGCATCTATATTACGTTCTATCAATTCTTTTTGATCATCTATCATTTTTAAGAATTTTTCAGTTTTTCTAAGTGATAATCCTCCGTTTCCTACATACCATGCTGTATGGTCCGTATCCAAAAATTTATATTCTCCCCATAACCAAGGTGCTCCTATATAATCATAATCGAGCTTACAAAAATATTCTAAATTATTTGAAAATACAAATGCATCTGGTTGATATATTAAAATATACGTATATTGTAAAAATCTTTCATAAAAATTTTTCGATAACATTAATTTACTGTATGTATTCAAACTTTCAAAAAATTTACTCTCAAATTTTTCAATATAAATACCTTCAGGTAATCGAAGTCTTGTCGATTCCGGTACAGCAAAAAATATATCATAGTTATCAAATACATTAACTAATCTGTCTATAGAAATTTTTTCTAATTCATTTAGCTGATTCTTATGTATCGGAACAACAATTGCTACAGATTTATTTTTCATATAACAAAGTCTCTTTTCTACTAATTATTTTACTAATATAATTCTGCTTCTTTATTCACATTACTAATTAATTCATCAATACCTAATACTTGTATATTTTTATAATTCTGTACTTTATTTCTTATTTGATTTATATCATAAATTGGAATTATAATTATTAATTGTATATCATCTGTAATTTCATAACTACTTATTATAGGAATATCCTTATAACATTTATCTGTCATATAGCTTTCAATTATCGCCTCTATCTTCACACATGATAATTGCTCATACAATAAATTAAATAATTTTCCTCTTCCCCACACCGCTATTTTATTAATCTGCTTTTTTAATAAATAACTTTCTATAGAATATCCCTGTACCAACATCTTTATCCATTGTTCCATAACACCATTGTAACATTCCAATTTTTTTTCTATAGGTGTCCAACTAAACCAACCTTCATATGTCTTCTGATAGTCTGCTACTAATTCTACTTTTGATGGTAGTTTTATCGGAAGTAGTTCATCCTTTGAACGCGAACGCTGCTCATAAGGTAATGCTCCGCAGTGTACACCCGTACCATCTAATCCAATGTTATAAACAAACGAATTATATGGTGTTAAACATAATCCATCCTTTTCAATTATCTTTAATGCAAAAAAAGTTGCCCATGAATTACAATTTCCTTTCACATTACCTAATACATAACTTTCTAAATCTTGTCCCCATATATGAAAACGTTCATTAGCTTTTCTGTCTTTCTTTATTTTTCCTATTAATGTATACTCTCTTTCATATTCAGCCCAACATTCTTTCCATGTCCCCCATCCCCAGGAGCCTGCACGTCCACAAAAATAGGCATCTGTTCCATTTTCCTTTGCTTCTACCGGCCAACCATAAGCATTAATGCAGTATACCTCTAAATTTTTAGCATACTGATTCAAACTTTGTACCATGTATTCCATAAATTGCGGATGAGGTACACAGTCATCTTCTAACACAATAATAGCTTCATAATCCTCAAATACATAATTTACTCCATCAACAATAGAATTAGCCAAACCCTTATTCTGATTCGCTTCTATTACTTCTGTTTCACACCAATTAACACCTCTTATTATTTCTTTTACCTTTTCCCATTCAACCTTGTCGTTTTCATTCTTTAGCCCATCTTGAAATAAAAATAATTTTTCAGGTAATATAGTGTTTTTACTTAATTCATTTAATACTTGCTCAGTATGTTTGCTTCTATTGTATGTAAATACGGCTGTCCCTATCTTCATTTAAATGTTCTCCATATTAATATACTTTAAATTAAGTCTCCCCAAATTTTGTCATACTCATCTGGCACAAATTTCATAGTTCCTCCCCAAGTCGTAAAGGTCATTTCTCCAAAAAGAACTCTTCCATCAGGCATATTATACCAGTCTACACGGACATGTTTAAATCCTTCACAAAGAATTTTACTTAATTCAAGCATTTCCGCTAATTGTTTTGGTTTTGGTGCTAATTCTTCATCTTCAGGATAACCATAGCTAAAAGGTAATTTATTCCATTCAGTATCATAGAATGAAGCCTTACATTCCGGCTTATGACTCCCTTTTATACACCAAATATATTTTGGCTCCCCTTGAAAACAATATATATTATAATCATAAATATTATCCGCTACACCCTCTAAATATTCTTCGCAAATTATCTTAGGTTCAATATAATTATAATGCAATTCTAAAAAATTAAATCCATATTTTATCTTTAACCAATCATTAAGCTGTTTACAAATCTTTTCTCTATCTATTGTATTTTTATCCTTAACAACAATATTACAGCCTGAAGCGTGGTTTGTTTTTAACACAAAACTATTCGGCAATACCTCAAAATCTATTTCCTCAGCATTATCCCAAACACCATATAATTTAGTTACATATTTCTTTCCGATTTTTTCTTTTACCCAATCTTTAACTAAATATTTATCTGTAAGTTGTATTTTTTTTTGATTTATATCATATACTTTATCAACACAAACTTTTTCGTTATAGGTTTTAGGATTTTCAATATCCAAATCCCATCCAAATCCTTCTAAATATACCTGTTTAAGTTCTTCCCCATAATATTTAGAATCTAATTGACTCCAAAAATCATTATCTCTTGACATATAATAGATTTCAATTTGAGATTCTGAAATTCCAAGACCTAATAACTGTTTTAGTATCTCTTTTCGTATTAAAGAATCAGCAATAGTTATAATATATAAACTATCTTCTTCTAGTTTATATGGTTTAAAAATTTCTTTTCCATCATAAGTTTTTTCTTTTAAACCTTGATTATTATCAAAAAAACAACTAATATTTTTTCCCATCAGTTTGAGATACTTATATAATTCTTTTCCTGCATACCCACATCCTACAATAACAACTTTTTTGTTATCAGTTATTTTTTTTGCTATATTTTTTAATGATCTCTCTACCATATTTTAACAACACCTTTCTTTCAAAATATCTTTATACTTTAATCAATCTGCCCATTCTCGCATATTATACGTTGTAGTTTTCCATGTTAATCCGTTTTTCCACTTTCGTGGTTGGCAATAACGACAAGCGGGAATAGGATTGGTTAAAAAGTCCATGATTTCCTCAGCAGATTTTGCTTTAAAAATATCAATATAATCTTTTTCGCAAACTTGTAAATTTTGATTATAATATGCATTAAAAGTCTCAAAATTCGGAACCAAGGTACAAGGATACAATTTACCATTTTTTACCATATTACAGAAACCATTTCCCATGTAGCATTCCTTGTAGCTAATATATTTATCCTGATTTCCACTTAAATCTAAAGGTTTATACATAGATGTTTTTACTTCATTTCCGTTTTCCGTAAATAAAACTTCTACTCCATTATTTATACATATTTCTTTTACTTTATTATAATCAAAGTTAATTGGATACTTTGTCACCATTAATCTCACCTTGTATTCCCTACAAATATCCCAAAAATTTTGCTCTTGTTTGGGAATAAGAATACCATTAGTAAATATATTAATCCTTGTCCTTGGTAAATTTTCACCCGCAATCTTCACAAATTTTGCCACATCTTTATTTAATAATGGTTCTCCACCTTCTAAATAAATTTCTGAAATACTATACGATTCATCACCAAACAATTCTGCCATTCTTTGTATATCAGACTCGAATTTATTAATATCAGCAAATTTTTCTTCTGCCAAAGGTGAAAAATGATCACAGTTTTGACAATTAAGATTACAATGTTCCGCCAAATCCATTACAAATATAAGCTCTTTTTGTGGGAAACTTTTTCTCAACCACGTATCTTTTTTCTTCTCAACCTCTTCTGTATAATATATATCTTCCCCTGCAATTCCTAATTCGTACATTTGCTCTAATAATTCTTTAAAAAAATGAACGCTCGCAATAATACAACACTCATACTCTATTTGCAGTATCTCATTAACATCAATTACTCGATAACCTCCATTTCCATACTGTTGTTTATTTGCATCGTTATCTGCGAAAAGAATTCTAACGTCTTCATATATTTCTTTTATATTTTTAGCAAGTTTATTCCCTGATGCAGAACAACCAACAATAACTATATATTTACCATTTTTTTTAGCCTGTAGTATTCGCCCTAACATTTCTCTATACCTTCTCTATCCTAAAATTCCATTTCACAATTTTTGCATAAGTTACAAATATTTCTATTGCCCTCTATTAAATTATCTGTATAATATTTAATATTTTCACCGTTTAGAAGTTCTTTCAAATTGCTTTCAAATACATTTCCCAGTTTAAATCTTTTTTCATAATCCATACAACATAAGTACAAATCTCCCGTACAAGATATTCCTACAAAATTGATAAAACTACTACATTGCTTATTTTTTATCGCGATTTCAGTTTCTCTATATTGATTCAATCTATCATCAAACGAAGAATAATAGACAACATATGGTGCTTCTATTTCATAGGAAATCAACCTCTCAAATTCTTTATATCCATATGCACTAACAGTTAACCTATTACATCCATATTCAAATAATTCATTTAGCATAGTCTGATTAAAATAAAACGCATTGGTTGTTAACTCTATTCTACACTTGGGTAACTTATTTTTTACCATTTCCATAATATAAAATAAGCGTGGATCAATCAGTGGCTCATTATAGATATAAAATCCTATTACTCCGTCATAATTTACTAATTCTAATTCATTAATAATTTTCTTTATTTTTTTAATCGACATAATTACTTTTTCTTGTTCACGATTAAGAGGACACTTTTTATGTATACTTGAATAATTACATATATTAGATAACTCTATGTGAATAGTACCAATTGCTTCATAAAGCTTTCTGGAATTTTTATATCTGTTTATATTTGATTCTATAATTTTATTTGCATCTTTGTAGTATTTCAATGCAAATTCATTATAAAAGGTAGTTTTCCGAATTAAACACGCTGTTTTATAATCGTATATTTCATTATTTTCTTGAATATAAATTCCTAAAATACTTATTTTATCCTTATTCCAATATCTAAGATATACTGAAAAAAAATCAAAATTTGTAATGATAATATCTCCTTCCTTCGCATCTTCTGGTGATATTACCTTAACCCCATCGATTATCTGTCCTATTTTACTCTTGTCCTGATCTAAAAATTGCACACAATTATACTTACAAACTATATCTTGAAAATTATTTTTAAATTTTATTCCAGCAGCACCAGCACCATATATATACAATGTATTATTATTCATCTTTTCTCCTTAATTTACTTATAAAATGCTTTAAAGCATATTTAGAATATTCATAATTAATTCTTGAATAGCAATTTATTAAATCCATTTCTTGATTCAACATTAAACTGTCTAAAATATTTATATTATTATTTTTATCTATTACATATGGAACTCTTTTTTTGACATCTTTCGGAACAACTTCAAAATAGAAAAAATCTTCGCAACAATTTTGGAAACCAACTGTTTCTCCATCGTTTAAGTCTACAACTTGCTTCTCTATAACTTTTTCTGTATCTACATTTAATTTATAAATACTACCTTTAGCCCCATTAACAAAAATCAATTCACCATTAAAATAATTAGCCCGTCCATATAAAGCAACTTGTTCATTCTCATTTTCCAGTTTAAAGGATATTCTCTTACATTGTTCCATTCCATCCCATTTTATAATATAAGCTTTATTTCCTGCAAAATAGAATGAATCTTTAAGATAAGTTATGCTCTCTACTTCCAGCTCCCCAATATTTACATCTACACATTGAAATCTATTGTTTTCTATTTCTATTTTCAAGACCTGTTTTTTATTTTTTATTGGTAAATACAAATTTTTTCCACTTATACATCCATATCCTTTTATTCCCACCTTAAATTTCAAGTTTTCAAATGGATATTCTATTGTATCTTTTTCATCATTATATGCCATAATTCTATCAACATTATCTGTCTCAGATGGAACCATAAAAATTTTATTACCATACTCCAAACCATAATAATAATTCTCATCATATTTCTTCTTCATATAGCTCATACGTCCCGATTTTGTGTCATATATACACATATAGCTATTATTGCGTGGTATAAATATCACTTTGCTTTTTACAGCAACTGCTTCGCCGTATGCAAATGATATCCATTCTTCTTTATTATTGTTTTCTTCTATTACAAAAAGCCGATTTTGATTCAAATCATAACAATATGTTCCAGGATAATCAAATGCTGATTTGAAATATAATTTTCTATCTACTTCAGCCCATTTCGTAATACTTGCCAAATACCTGTTAATATTTTTCATAACAATAACCTTTCATTAAAAATCAGATGGCATATAAAACCACTCCTGCTTCATTGTATTCATATGCTCTCAAATAAAACTTATAATCCTCACATAACTCTAATATATAGCTTAAAATTTCTATAATATCTTCCGGTTTATGATATACAGATATTGCCAACCTAGGTCGATACTTCTTTATTGTATTGGCTCCTCCCTTAAGAGCATTTATTTCCGATCCTTCTATATCCATCTTTATAAATGTTGCCTTTTCGCCTTTAAGCACTCCATCTATTGTTCTTGCCTCAACAACAATTCCATCATTAAAATTTTCATCAACAAATCCTATTTCTGAAGTATTTTCTAAACTATGAAACGTTAATTGTTCATCCTTGTCCCAACATGCAGCATTTATTAATTCTAATCTCTCTATTTTCACGCCATTCTTATATGTCTTACATAGCCGAGCATCCGCTTCAAATGCTATAATCTTTTCGTAATTATTATCACACCATTTTACAAACTTTCTACTTGTTTCTCCATCGTAGAATCCACAATCAACAAATATTTCTCCCGTTTCAGGACTTATGATATTTTTATCAAAATACTCCTTTCTATCAACCTGCAAATTACAAATACTTTCTACTTCTTCCTTAGACCAAACGTATTCCATAATTTTGCGATTCCATTCTAGCCTATGCGATACATCAAAGTGAACAATATCATGTTTATTTATTCCTAGTTCAAGTAATTCATTTATAATCTCTTTATATTCATAACATGGTATTACCCATAATGCATTGCTACATTTTTCAGCAATTTCCTGATAATTGAAAAAAGTATGTCCATCTTCATTTTTATCACACAATATAACATTTTTATTTGATAATTTTGAATACATATGTCTTGCATTTTTTCCTTTTGCACCACAAAGAATAATTGTTCTTGTTCCCATGGCTTTTTCTAATTCGACAATAAATTCATCCTCCAATTCTTGAAATGTTTTATTTAATTTATTGTAAAATTTAGAAAAAATTTTCTCCTGCATACTCGCAAAAGACAAATCAATAAATGTATCTATAACATTTTCATACTCACCTGTAAAACTATACAATATTCTTTTCTTATAAATTCTTCTAGATTCATCATCCTGCAATGCATTATAAATTTTTTTATAATCACTACAATGAAATGTTTCAACTATATTGTTCATCGTGTTCCTTTCTAACAATAAATGCAATAATTAATCTTTTATCAAATTCTCATATCCTTATACCGCTTTTAACTAGAAGACATACACATATTCAGGCAAAATATACTCATCTATACTAGTCTTGTTAGTCTCCTTTTTTTCCTGATGCGCTTTCATAATAGTTACTAAAACTGTTTTTTGAACTTCCATCATTACGGAATTCTCTGCCCAAACCTCATTCAATTTATGATTAAGTTCTAACACCGTTTTCCATGAATACTCTTCGATACAATGCAGATTATCTCTCTTGACATAATAACTTGTATTATTATTATCTTGAAAAAAATCTTTCTTTATCTGTTCAGAATAATTTTTAGCACTCCATTCTAAAAGTTTCTCATTTTCAGTCAAGTTCATATCTTTTTCTCCAGTCTTCACTTTCTTTAAACTCCGGCTGTTCCTCTTTATATAATATACAATTTTCCATTACTAAAACATCCATTTCTGTACGCATAAAACACTCATATGCTTCTTTTGGTGAGCATACTATAGGCTCTCCTCTAACATTAAAGGATGTATTAATTATTACTCCACAACCCGTTTTTTCTTGAAATGCCTTAATCACTTTGTAATAATACTCATTCGTCTCTTTCGCTACTGTTTGTATTCTAGCACTATAGTCTACATGAGTTACTGCTGGAATATCAGATCTGGGTATATTAACAATTGGAAGTAAATTATTCTTTTCTTCCGTTAAATATTCTTTTAATTTAAACGGTAATTGTCTCTTGCTTGCCACGTCATCAACCAATAGCATATATGGACTTTTACTTTTTATTTCAAAATAATCTCCATAGCATTCCTCTAATACAGATGGTGCAAATGGTCTAAATGATTCTCTATATTTAATTTTTAAATTTAATTTTGATTGCATATATGGCGAACGTGAATCGGCAATAATACTCCTATTTCCTAGTGCTCGAGGACCATACTCCATTCTCCCATGAAATAATCCTATAACTTTTTCATTCTCCAAATTTTCCGCTATCTTTGTAAATATTTGTTCTCCGTATTCATGATATATATAATTGTTAGAATCCAAATATCTTTTTATATCCTCATTTGTATATTCAGGACCTAGATAACTTCCTTTTTGACTATCTGACTCATTAACAATTCTTTCTTTTTGTAAATGATGATAATAAGTATATAGTGCTGCACCTAAAGCGCCACCTGCATCACCGGCTGCCGGTTGTATCCAAATATTTTTAAATATCTGTTCCCTTAATATTTTACCATTGGCAACACAATTTAATGCCACCCCCCCCGCTAAAACCAGATTATCAACATCTTCTCCATATGCCTTTTTAGCATATCGAACCAATAATAAAATAACTTCTTCTATTACCTTTTGGACAGATGCTGCAATATCCATCTCTCTTTTGGTAATTTCTGATTCCTGTTGTCTTCTAGGACCATGAAATAACTTAGCAAATTCAGACTCGTTAATCATTGTCTTTCCTTTATAATAATCAAAATATTTAAGATTTAACTTATATGATCCATCTTCTTTAATCTGTATAATTTCTTTCTTGATGATATCACAATAAACCGGCTCCCCATATGGAGCCAGTCCCATAAATTTATAATCGCCAGAATTTACTTTAAAACCACAGAAATATGTAAAAGCACTATACATTAATCCCAATGAATGAGGATATCTGATTTCTTCTTTCAGTTCTATTTTATTATCACTACCAATACCAATTGTTGTAGTTGCCCACTCTCCCACACCGTCTATTGTTAATACCACCGCTTTTTTATATGGTGACGGATAAAATGCAGATGCTGCATGTGAAATATGATGCTCAGTAACCAACAACTTATCATATTTCCCTAATTTTCCACCTAATGCTTTTCTTAATTCCTCATGAATCCACATTTTTTTAGAAAATAAGTCAAAACAATTATTTTTAATCAATAACGATGCTTCTTCTCCTAAAGCTAAAACATTATTCATAAATCTATCTAATGTAAGAATAGGATTGTCATAATAAACAACATAATCTATCTCTTCTATGCTAATATTTTCCTCTTTCATGCAAAATTTTATAGCATTAATCGGTATTCGCATATCATGTTTTTTTCTGGTAAATCGTTCTTCCTGTGCTGCAGCAATAATCTCTCCATCTTTTATTAAAGCAGCTGCAGAATCATGGTATAGTGCTGATATTCCTAAAATATACATGCTTTCCTCTTTTCTAATATTTCATATATTTTATTTGCTATTATATAATTTCCTTCCTCGGTTACATGACAAGCATCAATATATACATTCCCAATTCCATCAAACAAATTTGATATATCGCTAATATAATCCAATTTTTCTACTTTTATAATATTTTTGGCTTCTGACAAAAATTTTTGTGATAATTCAGAAACATTCCCCAAATCATGAATCATAATTTCCTTCTCTTTAGTAGATAAATTCTCATTTTTACCACCTAACATAGGTTGTAAAAAAGAATAAAACTCTACCCCAAATTCTTCACAAATAGCTTTCATCATTCTTTGATGTTTAATCCAATTGTAAGCTGAAGATGTTCTTCTTTTTACTCCTCGTGTATACTTTTGAATAACTTTTCCTCCAAATAAATCTGATAAACTCGCATTAGTAAACTTATCAAATATTGTAGCGGCATAAAAATGTACAAACGGGTATGGATTTTCAAATATATCGTTGACTCCACTAAAACTAATAACTATATCCGGTTCTAATGTCAACAAATCTCTTTCTAATTTTATTAATTCATGTGCTGAATAGTAACCTGCTGTTCCTGCTGAATATAAGATAATATTTTTATTAGTTTCTCTCAATTTTTCGTACAATATCTGGCTCCAACACTTCCACAAATAGAGTTGCGAATCACTAGTTGAGCCTCCTAATGTTACAATTCTTAATGCTTCTTCCTCTTTAACTTTGTCATCCTTAAAAACAGTTATTCCGGGATATTCTATATCAATTTCTCCAACAAACTTCGTATAACCAATATTCACATCCAATAAACTTTTATGAAATACATTTGTATATTTTGGTCTATGAATAACCCTATAATCAATCTGTTGTCTTAATCCTATCTTTTCGAGTGTCTCACATGCATCTAAATAATCTTTTTTACAAACAAATACAAATATTTCTTCCAATTTTTCATATATTAAATCATATACTGAACAAATTTCCCCTTCTTCCTCATCATCTACTATATACAATACTGATTTTTTATACATTTCAGCTAACCGCTTTATCGCCTCAGTCTCCTGTCTATTTCCATATAAAACTACTTTATCATTGTTCAAAAGGTCGTTTATTAAATCTGGAAGAAGATGTTTTTCTATTTTCATAGCTCTATCTCCATATCTTCGTATCTATTTCTATCTACATATATTCGCTCGGTTCCGATTCCTTTTCTTACCAATCTATTATATATATTTTCCCATGCTGTAGATGCAACAATAATTTGACATTCCAAATCTTTTAAACTTTCTTCTGATATAATTTCTATTCCATAAAGCTTTAAGCCTATTACATCTGGTTTTCTATCTGCAAAATAATCTGGTTTAATTCCTCGTTTTATCAATTCCAAATATGTATCTTTCGCATGGTACCCTGTCCCAAATATAACAATTCTCTTCTTAACATCTAATTGATTATTTAATACATATAAATCTTTCATCTCATTTTTTCCATCCTTGTTATAAATCTCTTCCATTTATCCTATAATTATAATAAGCTGCACGCATAATATTAAGATAGCGCATCTTCACAAATCTAATATTACGATAATATAATAATACACCAAGTACTAACGATAATAATGATATTACTATTATCCCCAAACCTATTTCCTCATTTAATATTGCATAACAGAAAAGAAATATACCATTTAAAAAGAAATAAATCGCTAAACCACGGCTCATTCCAGCAATAGATTGATCTTTATCTGTTCTTGCCATACTACCATATTTCATTAAATAATATCTGCAATAGTTATAACATATCTCTTCATTAGGAATTTCTTTAAAATCTAATTCCTCTTTTACTATTTCTTGAACTTCATTTCTTTCTTTTTCAGTTAAAGAATATTTCTCTTTTCCGTCAAATACTTTTTCTAATAATTTATTCTTTTTATCAAAAATATGACTATTTATAAACGAGCCTATTTCTTGAACAACTATACCCACCAAATAACTAAACACTAAAAAAAACACTATATTTTTTAATACTATCCATTTACTTGCTATATCCGGAAACAAAAATATTATAGTTGAATATATTAAAATATTTATGCAAATACCTGTTAATAAAACTGCCACTAAATCATATACTCCTAATTTCTTCAAAATCTCGTCCGTATGTTACACCTTCTTCCCTGAAAAAATAATAAACTTTGATACAAAAAAAGACATAAATAAAAAGCATATATTCTCTTTTTACTTATGTCTTTTTTCTATCCTCCTTGATATCTCGTGGCCGCCTTGCCTAATCTCTATTTATCTATGTTTTATATCGACTTTTTTTTCAAAACCTTTACTATTTTAATACAGATGTGAAAAAATGGCAATGAACCATTATTTTTAAATGTCTTTTGACCCATGTGTAGAATGGCAGAAAGACCATTAACAATCTTTCTGCCATTTTTCACCTGCTTTTTTAACGGCATATTGGGGTTTGGTGTGGATTGATGCTCATACAAAGACAGTTTACAATCCAGAATAAATGCCAAGTCGTTTTTCATTGTCATATATATGGCATTTTCTAAAGTTACAATTTCCAGTTCATCAACATCTGTATAATGACTATTATTCAGTGCATTATACAAACTCAGAAGCTTTTCCTTATCTTTAAAAAGCATTGAAAAAATAGTACTCTTGTACTCACGGTTTGCAGTTACTTTCTTTTCTGTATTCATAATAGACCTCCTTTGCAGGAAATCTTCATGAATCTTTCAATCTTCTTTATTTCTACTGAAAATCTCCTGCTTTCGTATATAGATTTGTAAAGCATAGATTTTCTAATATTTGATATCCGGCAAGGATATCGTAAGAATTGATTTATAGAAATATATGTTTGTATGCTTACAACAATTTTATCACGTTTTTTCGACTTCTCATATATGCAAAATGCAAAATCTTTTATGTACCAAAAAGGCAGGAAATTTTGATTTTCCCACAGATGCCTATAAGGAATACCGGGACGTTCTTTCCGAAGCACAGAGGAGATTTTGTTGTGGAGAAAAATCGTGCAAACTGTATATATTTTGACTAAACAATCAAAAAATTAATACATTGACGAAATAAAAAAATACGATATACAATATTACCGAGCATACATATGATTTCAAATCAAATAAATAAATCTATCGGCAGTCGCCGTCAAATTACGATTCTTAAAGACATATGCTTATTTTAAATCAACAAATTATTGTAAATACGAACAATGCATGGCAAAATATAGACAAATACATTTTGATATATAGTATTTTTAAAAATATTTTCCTGTTTTATCATATATAATATTGGATTCCCTTAATTAAGTTGAAAGATTATAATCTAGATATGCTTTTTGAAAAACATTTATTTATATTATTACCTTTTTGGATTTTTGCATATGAAAATCAATTAAAGGAGTATGAAGAAAATGAAGACAAAATAAAAGAATTGACAGATGACTTTAGAATAATAATGATGCGACTGCAGGAAGATTGTGAAAATGGAACAATAGATGAATATACAAAATGTATGATAGTAGACATGTCAAAAAAGGTAGTCAGAAATTTATTGGGAAATAAATTCCTCCGAAGTAAGAAAAGAGGTAGAGACTATGATGATATGAAAGGGCAAAGCCATTTTCCAGACTTTACCCTTCGATTGTATTATAACACTGTTTATGGGTATGTCAAACAAAGCTGTTTGCCGGCAGCCCATTTCAACCTATAATCTGTTAAATCCTTCAAATACGCTACAACGCTATAAATTCAGCAGCTGTCATTATCTTTGGATTTGTAACTCCTGATTCCAAAAAGTCTCTATCTCCTGTCAATAATACATCTGCCTTAACATTAAGTGCTGCTCGAAGAATCGGACGATCTGCAACATCTCTGATGAATTTTTCTTCCTCCGCTTCCTCAATCGGTGTAGGTACTACTTCCATTGCCATAAGTGCAATCGACAGAAAATGCTCCAACAGTGATATTTTCTGCGGAAATTTACGATTAAAGATGCGCCTTAATTCTTCAATATTCTGGTCACAGATAATCCCTTTGTTCGGATAGGTTACAGCCTTCAAAAAAGCCTTATATGGTGTACCATTAGAATTCAATGCTGCTGAAATCAAAATATTTGTATCTACTAATACTCTCATAGACCTTCTACTTCTCTCCTTACTTCTGCCACTAATTCATTAATGGATTCCTCTGTATCAAGGCCTGCTGTATAAGCCTGACCTTCCATTCCTTTTTGTAACATCTTCATTGCATAAACAGCCGCATTCATCATAACCACTTGGTCTCCTTCACAAATCAATGTTACTCTATCTCCTGTTGATAAGCCTAATTTATTTCTGATTTCCTTCGGCAACGTAATCTGTCCCTTTGACATTACTTTTGCATTATCTACTATCATATTTTCCATATCATTACCTCCTCGTCGTAGGATTTACCCTACTTTTCCTACTTTTAGTATATGATAATTATGTGTAAAAAGCAAACAAATTATGCATAAGATTTACACCTATTATCAAAACAGCTTTCCCAATAAATTTCTTTATTCAACGATACTAACGTAACTGCTGTTTCATCTATTTTAGTGGCATTTACAAAATCCCCTCAATTCCGGCATTCAACAACACCTTCCTTAAGGGGATTATACTTTTATAAATAAAACAATCTTACACCTACTTAATCCACTCTTCTCTTTCCATCTTAAGAAGAGCCTTAAACACTTCCAAATCATCAATGGTCGTTACTTTTACATTTTTTTCTGTACCCTTAGAAAAATATAGCTTTTCTCCAAGACGAAGCATTAATGTATTAATATATACCTCTCCGGTAATTCCCTGACGTCTGGCTTCTTCGTAAGCCCAAAGGGCTTTTCCATAGCGGTATGCCTGTGGAGTCTGCACTCGCATAATTTCGGTTCTTGCAATGTTTTCACTGCCACTAATCCCGTCATCGGTTCTGACAATGGTTTCCTGACACCTTACAGCACTTAATCCGGAGCCTTTTTCCATACATTTTTTGATTCCGTCAGTTATAACTTCCGCTGTAATAAAAGGACGAATAGCATCATGAACCATAATAACGTCGGATTCGGAACACACATCTTTTAGTGCTTCCACTCCTTTTCCAGTTGATTCCTGTCCATCATTACCACCACTGACAATCCATTTTAATTTCGTAATTTTATATTGTCTGGCATAAGCACGAAGTACCTCATGCCAACCCTCCAGACATACAACTGCAATTCCATCAATCTCCGGATGTCTTTCAAAGTTTTCCAAAGTATAGATAATCAATGGCTTATCATATACATTGATAAATTGTTTAGGAATATCCTGTTCGGTCCTGCTGCCATATCCTCCGGCCAAAATTAATGCTATGTTCATTTAATACCTCTTTTCAAAGATATCTCTTTTTTATGAGTTATCTTCTTCTGTCTGTAAACTCTTCCGGTGATTTCATTTTATAAAGTGCTTTAAACATTTCTACATCTTCCAGCGTATTAATTTTCATATTAATATCGGAGCCTTCTGAGAAAAATACTTTTTCTCCTAATTTTGTTATCATGGAACTGTTATCCCATGCACCTGTACATTTTTCTCGGATAGCTCTTTCGTGCAAACCCATGATAAGACTATAATTAAACGCTTGAGGAGTCTGTACCTTCATAATTTCATATCGGTTAATACTTTGATATCCTTCTTTTCCGTTTCCGGAATGCATAATAGTATCCATGATATGCGTTGCCGCCACACCCATGCCTTTTTTTCTACACATTTCTATGCTTTTGGAAATAATTTCTTCCGTTACCAAAGGGCGGATGGCATCATGAATTACCACAATATCTCCCTGATCCATTTTATTTTTAATATGCTGCAGACCTTTGTAAGTGGATTCCTGTGCATCCTTTCCACCGGAAATAATATGCTTCAATTTGGTAATATTAAATTGCTTTCCATATACTCTTACCATTTCCTGCCATCCATCCAGACAGGATACAATAATCTCATCGATTTCCGGATGATTTTGAAAAGCCTCCAATGTATAAACAATGATAGGTCTGTTATTCACATTAACAAATTGTTTGGGGATATCCATTTTGAACCTGGAATCGGTTCCACCTGCTAAAATTAGAGCTGTATTCATATATCCTCCTTGATATTTAACGGCCGCCTTGCCTGTTGTTTTCTGTGATATTATATATATCGACTTTTGTTTTAAAATTCTTTACCTATATATTCCTTCACAAACTTTAACCGCTGTTCTTCATAATGATCCAGATTTAAAAATCCGCAATCATGAATTACCCAAGATTTTTCCATATTTGGCACAGCTACTTTATAGCCTTTTCTAATAAATTCCATACTCTGGGAAGCATCATAGAAATCCCATTTATCAAAAATATCTTCTCGCCAAGGTACATCATACTGAGTCATCATAAGAAGTCCATCAATAGCTTCTACTTCCATGTACTCCGTATCTTCCTCAAAATCACTTCCTAGAATAGTAGTTTCATAAATATGAGATTCTACTACCTTTCCATAACGGTAATTTTCCCACATAATACCGCTTTCCGGAATTTTGGGTGTTCCTATCATACCTATCATACCGATTTGGGGATTTTTCTGAAAAAGCTCAATACATTCCGATAAGAAATCCGAATTGGTAATAAACACGTCCTGATGTAAATACACCTTATACTTTGCGTTGGATGCATTCATACCTTCATTATATCCGGCTGTCATGGATTTAGCATCTTCCACTGCAAGAAAAGACATTTCGTATCCTTCCGGTATATTTAAATGTCTGATATAATAAACCGCTTCTTCCATATATTTTTGATTATTGGTACACATAATAAAACAGATTTCTTTTTCATTCATGCTTGTCTTCATCTACTTTCTGATGCTCAATTTTAATGCACTTTTTGAAAATAAGCCCACACCTTTTCTTGGTAATAAATAGAGTTATCTACAATTCCTTTGATTTCATATTCGGATACATTGTAATTAGCTAAAAACAAAAAAAACTCATTTGTATCGTCCAAAATATCATTTTCGATTCTTCTAAGATAGAACTTTAATTGATGGTATCGGTCCAATAATTCCTCCAAAGATGATTCTTTTTCAAAAACTCCCTTTAACCCTGCTTCCTTTTCTTTCCGGTTAATCACACCCAAGTACCAAACAATCATTAAATCATTATCATGCTTAATCGTAGAAAAATTTTCCTGTAAAAAAGGAAGGATATTCTCTAATTCCCTATTTTGAATCATTTTATCTACTTTTTTGACATATGTTTTCAATAAATCTCTATCAACACATTCAATCATATCTTATCTAAAGAACCTTTCTTTTTTAGCCTAACAATCAAAATTCTGAAGCATTACCGGTTTCTCAGCCATTACCATTGCCTGGGATATTTTACATCCATCACCATAATAGGCATTACAAAGAGATACCATCAATTCAGGATCTCCGTCTTCCACATAGATTCCCCAGTCTTCTTCCTTAAACTGACCAACAACCTGCTGATACTCCTGCCATAACTCAGGATAAGATGTTTCAACCGTTGCCTGCATTATGGTATTCCAAGACCATAACAAGCATATATCTTCTTTACTGTCTTTGAATATCTTCAAAACATTTTTAAGCTTATTAATTGCTTTTTCCTTATAATCAATAAAACTACTTGCATTAATATTATAGAGAATTGCTTTTTTACAGCTTCCATCTTCTTTATACCAATACTTTTTCCATTCTTCCGGAATTAGTCCTTCTAATTCCTCTGACGAATCCTCTACATCCATGAGCGGAAAACCTAATCCGCTAATCTTTTCTTCCCAAACACCTCTGGTTTCTTCTCCTGCCCAATCGGTCAGATACTGTACATACGCTTCCTTCATCTGTTCCGACTGTACAATAACTTTATCTGCATTTACAACTCCCGGCATGGTAACAAAATGTTGCATACTCTGCCAGCCACGTTCATCCTCTTTTGTAAGTTCTGTAATGATAAACCACGGAACATAGATTAACTGCTCGCACATATTTATCAGATTGGACGAATAATAATAAGGATGAATATTTGTCATATAATTATATTGGTCATACGGTGTATTGATAAAGATTGTATCCGGGTGATATTTTTCCAAATCAAAAGTCTGATAATCCACTATATCTACATATTGTGGAAACATATCCTTCTCATAACATTCTTCCAAAACACTTCCATCATACATTCTATAACAATATGGTACTACCACTACTGATACAATATTGTTCTTATCTTCCTTGGCAGCTTTCCATATACTTTCCACACTCTTCCATCGGGAAGCCTTATCTACCACAAAGACTATTTTTTTCTTTTTAGGATATTCTTTTGTATACTGCTCTTTTACAACTGCCAACTGTTCTTGTAACAATCGATACACTGCTTCCGGATCTGGATTTTCACCACTTTGTAGCAACTGATATAACTGGAAAACCAACTCGCAATACTCTTCCAACGAAACAATCAGTTGATCACTATCTGCCACTGTTTTCTCTATAGCCTCACCCATAGTAAGAGCACATTCCTGGCAATTGATTAATAACTGCATTGCAGTCTCTTTTTCCTGAATCAGTAAAAGCTTACATAAGCCTAAATGAGCATTTTCCAACACCAACAAATTTTCTTTATCCAGATTTACATTCTTATTTAATTCTGTTTTATTAGTACGGCAAATCCTATCCTCATATTTAAAGTCCAGGAAAGAAACTCCTAAATCATTCATAATTCTGATCTGTGCTTTATAATATGGATAGTCGTGACTTCCCCCCTTCCTCACCATCTTCATATAGTCCCCATATTTTTGCTTCAAAATACTGTCATAAGCAATAGGAACAGGAATATTTATCTTATCAAAAGGTAATCGGGCCGTTTTGGCATAATATTCTTTAGGATAAGCCTGAGCTCCACCCTCTAACCATAACGGCATAAGGGCAATCTCTTTCGATTCCTCTTCATGATATAAGGCATACAAACTAACTACAATATCATAAAGATGTTCTCTTAAGTCACCTTCTCTGTCTATTTTCATATTACAAAGAATCTCTAACCGTTTAAGTTGCTCTTCCAGTGCCTCTCCTTCCAAAACACCAAATCCATAAGCATCAGCTGTATTTTTTACTTCATCTACCAGATTCCTTAAAACTTCCGCTTCACCCTCACTGGTAGGCAAAAAGTCCATAGGAAAGATATCAATACCGGTAGAAAATGGAAAATAACAATTTTCTTCTAAAAAATCTTTTTCCAAATTAATATGCGTACTGTTAACAACACGTGCCATAACATCCCAATAATCCTCATCATTACGATAACTCATAATATGATAGCCTTCCGGCAATTCTTCAGCTGCTACTTTTAAGAACTTATTATAATCCTGTCTTTTCATGGAAATATCCATATCATCATCCCAAGGAATAAATCCTCCATGTCTCACGGTGCCTAATAAACTTCCCCATTCCGCCTGATACTGGATATTATATTTCTGACATATTCTGTCAATATGTTCTAACACCTTTAACTGTGCCATCCAACAACATTTCATCAAAGAGTTTACATAGAATCCATCCCTTATTTCATCTTCCAAATCCGAATATCTTATTTCCATATTTATTTTCCTCTCATAGATTGGTTTTCTGATAATATTACTGATTCCCTTTTTTATAGTATGAGAATTTTTCTTATGCTATAAAAAAAGGAACCGGTATCACCGGTCCCTTTGGTAGTTTGCAATGATTTCTAACTGGTTATTAGCCTAATAAAGATAATACACCCTGGTTAGTCTGGTTTGCCTGAGCGAGCATTGACTGACCAGCCTGAGCAAGAATATTATTATTAGAGAATTTAACCATTTCTGCTGCCATATCTGTATCACGGATCTGGCTTTCTGCTGCTGTTGTATTTTCAACAACGTTATCTAAGTTAGCAATAGTATGTTCAAGACGATTCTGAATAGCACCAAGATCAGATCTCTGCTGAGATACGTCTTTGATAGCTGCTTTAACCCAGTAGTTTAAGTCAGCAAACATAGAAGCTTTGATTTCCTGTGTACTAGCCATTTTAGTTGCTGCAGATAAGGAACCGTATGCTTTAAATTTATTAACAATTGCTGTTGCTGCTGCAGAAGCTGTCATTCCTGCTGTAATAAGACTACTCTTCAAGTTAGATGTCTTAATTGTAGCAGATGCAAGTTTACTTGTACCCATAGAAGTAATCTTAACATTGATTTTGTCATTCTTTGTAGATTCAGCACCAACCTGAAGGTCAACATTAGAGAAGGATCCATCTAATAAGGATTTTTCGTTAAATGTTGTTGTCTGTTTTACACGGTCGATTTCGCTCATTAACTGAGATACTTCAGATGCGATGTAGCTTCTGTCTGTAGAAGTTAATGTTCCGTTTTCACCTTTAACTGCAAGTTCGTTCATACGCTGTAACATATCCTGAACTTCGTTTAAAGCACCTTCAGCTGTCTGTACACAAGAGATACCGTCAGATGCGTTTGCAGAAGCCTGTGTAAGACCTCTGATCTGTCTTCTCATTTTTTCAGAAATAGATAATCCAGCTGCATCATCTGCTGCACGGTTAATTTTGTAACCGGAAGATAATTTTTCTGTGGATTTCGCCTGAGCTGAAGTTGTGATTCCTAACATTCTCTGGGAATTCATTGCTGTAAGATTGTGTTGTACTACCATAAATTTACCTCCTTGTATTACTGGACAATTCCTTTTGTCTCAGTTGAAAAATTAAATAGTTTATATATTAACTACAAGTCAAGAGCTTTAAGTCGGGCCCTTGACGAAAGGCCTATGACTTGTAGTTAGTATCAATTTAGTCTTTGTACTCTATATATCGGAGTTAATTTAAGGAACTTAACCCCTTTTTTTAAGTTTTTAAAATTTTTTATTTCCCTATTTCCCTATTATTTTCCCTTTTTCATCCATTTTCTTGCTAATAACTTAAAATCCACATTTGTGCCTAAAGATAACTAATAATCTTTTTGTTATCTTTTATATTTATTAAATATGTTCGTTAAAATAATCCTGCGTTACCTTTAGTTGTTTTTTCAAAATCTCTTTCCACATCCTCGTATGGATTTCTCCTGAACCTTTTGAAACTTTCGTCATTCGGATACTTCCATCACCATCTATCTTTCGATAAAAATAATGATCCGTATCTTTATATAATTCCCATCCATCTTTTTCACAAAATCTCTTTAGTTCTTTCCAACGTGGCATTCCACTACTTCTCCAATCTGTTTTGGATTATCCATAATTAAAGCTTTAAAGATATATGGTATGTGATGCTTTCTATTTGGTGCATGACTGTACGTTTCATATTCATTATAGTAGTCTATAGAATATTCTAAAATTGCTTTTCCTAAATTTAAACGCGCTTCTTGTTCGTTTGCTCCATTTTCAATTAAATCAATTTCACATAAAGACAATGTAACAGAACCATCTTCTTCTTCAAACTTTTCTGCCGTAAACTTATATGCTTTTAAGATTTCTTCCATTGTTTCCAGATTAGAAAACCACATTCTGTCTCTTGTACGTTTAATAAATTTAGGTTTATTGTGTACAACACTGTCACACACTGCACTCCATTCTTTTCTTACTGCTGTCGCCTGTTCCATTAACATATCTATCATCTCCTTTGCATACCTCCATTATAATTAAACGTGTACATAATGTCAACATTGTACAAAGTGTACGTTTTATTATATGTAAGTATTAAGATGATTATACATTTACTGTATCACATATTTCCGAATGTTCATATACGCAATATGCACAATCTTGTTTCTTTTCTTCTTTCCTATACATTTTAAACTCATTCTATGCTATATTTTGTATAATTAACTTACACTATTATTTTTATAAATAAAGGAACCCACCATGAGCCAAACCGTAAGAAAACAAATCCTGTCTATTGTAGACACCATGGAAAATGCAAATGAGATCTTAATACAACTTTTAGCAGATGAGAATATAGATGATTTCATAAACCTCCTCACCGAATGTCAGAATTGTGCTATTGAAATAGGAAATAAAATTGAAAAAATCTATGGAGAAAATTTAGAAACCATCCATGTCCTGGAAATCTACTGTGAATATATATATCAGTTAGCCCAGAGTTTGGATATCCCTGATATGATTTCAGAGAAATATCAACAATTATGTCATCAGACCACAGCCATTAGAGAAAGTATTTTATCTGAAATCCCCAATAAAAAAGAAGTGGTCTTTTTCCCTTACAACGCCTCCATGTGGGATTCTTTAGAAAGCATTTATCTTGCTGCTAAAGAGGACCCGGATTGTGATGCTTTTTGTGTACCCATTCCGTACTATGACAAAAATCCTGACGGAACCTTTGGGAAAATGTATTATGAGATTGACAGCTATCCCTCTAATATTGAAGTTATCTCCTATTTGGACTATGACTTCAAAGAGCGTATGCCGGATGCTATCTATATTCACAATCCTTATGATAA
>JAFZGJ010000036.1 GCA_017555455.1 Lachnospiraceae bacterium | reverse complement strand
GGATGCAAAGGCAGCTTTACCGGAAGCGGTTATTTATGTATATGATAATAATTCCAAAGACAGAACGGTGGAATTGGCTAAAGAAGCAGGAGCTGTGGTTCGCTATGAATATATGCAGGGAAAGGGCAACGTAATCCGTAGAATGTTTCGTGAAATCGATGCCCACTGTTATATCATGGTAGATGGGGATGATACCTATCCTATGGAATATGCAGGGGAAATGGTGGACAAAGTATTACATCATAATGCGGATATGGTGGTAGGTGATCGTCTGTCAACCACATATTTTACAGAGAACAAAAGACCATTTCATAATTTCGGGAACTCTTTGGTTCGCGGAAGCATTAATCTCTTGTTTAAAAGTGAAATTAAGGACATTATGACCGGTTACAGAGCTTTCAGTTATCAGTTTGTTAAGACCTTTCCTGTTATGTCTAAAGGATTTGAGATTGAAACAGAAATGACAATTCATGCAGTAAACAATAACATGCAGGTGGAAAATGTTCTGGTGGATTATCGTGACAGACCGGAAGGTAGTGAATCTAAGCTAAATACGTATTCTGATGGAATGAAGGTGTTATTGACCATTGCCAGATTGTTTAGAGAATATAAGCCGTTGCCTTTCTTTGGAATTGCGGCATTATTGTTGATGCTGTTAGCGGTGGTTTTCTTTATTCCTGTACTTTGGGAATTTGTTAATACCGGATTGGTGATGAGGTTCCCAACCTTGATTGTGTGTGGTTTTGTGGTATTGGCAGCCATTCAGTCTTTCTTTTCAGGTTTAATTTTGAATAATATTGTACAGCGCGACCGTAAGAATTTTGAGATGGATTTAAATCGTGTATACAGTGAGTTTATGAGTAAGAATAGTCGTTAAAATATCAAGGATGGAGTTTTTTATTTTAGAGTGGCTTTTGCAGGTCTAATAGAACAGTAAGGAGTAAAACTATGAGAAAAATCGCAGTAGCAGGAACAGGATATGTAGGCTTGGTTGCCGGTGTTTGTTTTGCGGAAGTGGGACATGATGTTACCTGTGTGGATGTAGATGAAAAAAAAGTGAAATTGATGGAAAGTGGTGTTTCTCCTATCTATGAAGATGGATTGGAAGAATTAATGAAGAAAAATAATGCCACAGGACGTCTTCGTTATACTACTGATTATAAAGCGGCATATAAAGATGCCGATGTTATCTTTATTGGTGTAGGGACTCCGGAAATGCCCGATGGAAGTGCTAATTTGAGCTTTATTGCAACGGTGTGCCGTCAGATTGCGGAATCCGTGGAAAAGGATTGTCTGGTAGTAGTGAAATCTACGGTTCCTATTGGAACTAATGATAAAGTGGAACAGTTTATTCATGATTTTCTGGTTCGTGATGTAAAGGTGGAAGTGGCTTCTAACCCTGAATTTTTGGCCCAAGGAACAGCTGTAAGGGATACCCTTCATGCGGCCAGAATCATTATCGGTACAGAAAGCAAAGAAGCAGAAAAATTATTAATGGAGATTTATGAGCCATTCAATATTCCAATTGTAGCTGTGAAAAGACGTTCAGCAGAAATGATTAAATATGCATGCAATGATTTCCTCGCCTTAAAGATTTCCTATATGAATGATATTGCTAACCTTTGTGAATTGGTAGGTGCAGACATTGAAGATGTGGCAAGGGGTATGAGCTATGATGAACGAATCGGTGCCAGATTTTTAAATGCCGGTATTGGTTTTGGAGGAAGTTGTTTCCCGAAAGATACCAAAGCCTTGAAATTTTTGGCAAAGCAGTATGGCTATGAGTTAAAGACTGTAGAAGCTTGTGTGGATGTAAATACCCGTCAGAAAACCCGGCTTTTTGAAAAAGCGAAATCCAGAATGATTACCTTTGACGGATTAAAAGTAGCAGTATTAGGTCTTACTTTTAAAGCGGGGACCGATGATTTAAGAGAGGCTCCGTCAGCAGAAAATATTAAGCTGTTATTGGAACAGGGAGCAGATATCTATGCTTATGATCCGGTGGGTGTTCCAAGAGCCAAAATACAGTTTCCGGAAGGAAATATTGGCAGAGGTCAGATGCATTATGTAGATTTGCCCAAAGAGGCATTGCAGGATGCAGCAATCTGCTTTGTATTTACTGAATGGGGCGAAATCAAGGCAGTGGCACCGGAAGATTATAAGAAGTTTATGAGAATACCACTGGTATACGACGGAAGAAATCTCTATGCTACAGAGGCTATGAAGGAAGCAGGAGTAGAATATTATAGTATCGGACGTTAGGATTTATATCAAAAGAAGTTTAAGGTTAAATTAGATTTAATAAATGAGGTTTCAAATGAAAGCTTTAGACATAAATAAAACATACTTCATTACCGGCGGTGCAGGGTTTATCGGATTCTTTTTATCTAAATCTTTGTTGGATAAAGGGGCAAAGGTTATCGGCTTTGATAATATGAATGATTATTATGAAGTATCCTTAAAAGAAAATCGCCTTGCTATCTTGGAAAAGTATGATAATTATATTTTCATCAAAGGTGATTTGGCAGATAAAGAATCTGTTTTTAAAGTATTTGAAGAATATAAGCCGGAAATTGTAGTGAATTTAGGAGCTCAGGCAGGGGTTCGCTACAGTATTGACAATCCGGACGCCTATATGCAGTCCAATATGATGGGATTTTTCCATATTTTAGAAGGATGCCGTCATTATCCGGTGGAGCATTTGGTATATGCTTCCTCAAGCTCTGTGTACGGTGCTAACGATAAAATACCATTTTCCACTTCTGATCAGGTGGACAGGCCGGTAAGTTTATATGCAGCGACCAAGAAATCGAATGAATTAATGGCCCATGCTTATAGTAAACTGTATAAGATTCCTTTGACAGGACTTCGTTTCTTTACAGTATATGGTCCTATGGGAAGACCGGATATGGCATACTTTAAATTTGCCAAGAAGATTATGAAGGGGGAACCTATTCAAATCTATAACAATGGTGATATGTACCGTGATTTTACCTATGTTGATGATATCGTAAAGGGGATTGAGAATTTACTTTGTAATCCACCGAAAGAGGATAATAACGGAGCATATTATAAGATTTACAACATCGGAAATAATAAACCGGAAAAATTAATGGATTACATTGCAACCTTAGAAAAGTGTCTTGGGAAAGAAGCAAAAAAGGAATTTTTACCCATGCAGCCGGGGGATGTATATCGGACCTATGCAGACGTATCTGATTTAATGGAAGACTTTGGATTTAAACCAAGTACCACCATTGAAGAAGGATTGTCTAAATTTGCAGAGTGGTTTAAGGAATACTACCATTATGAATAAGTTATTAGGGATAAAAAGATATGTTATTTAATTCATATATATTTATATTTCTATTTTTACCATTATGTTTAATGGGATTTTATATTTTACAAAAGAGACAAGCCACCCTGGCAAAGGTGTGGCTTACTTGTTTTTCCCTTTGGTTCTATGGGTATTTTAATCAGTCCTATTTGCTGATTATGCTTTGTAGTATCATAGGGAATTATTTTTTTCATTGCTTGATTGTGCAAGCGGGAAATCAGGAAGTAAGCAGGGAACATAAAGCGGATTATAGAAAAATAGCACTTAAAAGCAAAACTTTCATGATTGTGGGAGTGACTTTAAATCTTTTGGTTTTATTTTACTTCAAATATTTTGATTTCTTTTTGGATAATATAAACGCTTTATTTGGCAGCAGCATACCGTTAAAGAATATTTTGTTACCTTTGGGAATCAGTTTTTTTACCTTTCAACAGATTTCGTTTTTGGTGGATACCTATCGTGGAGAGCTGGATGCGATTTCTTTTGTGGATTATGCCTTGTTTGTTTCTTTTTTTCCGCAGTTAATTGCAGGACCCATTGTGGTACATGAGGAAATG
>JAFZGJ010000004.1 GCA_017555455.1 Lachnospiraceae bacterium | reverse complement strand
TGAATACCATTATTTTTACCATAATTACCACAGCTGTAATGTTAATTGTGACGGTATTGGCGGCATTTGCTTTTGCAAGATTGGAATTTAAGGGAAAGAATCTCATATTTACTTTGTTTTTAGCGTTAATGATGATTCCTAGCGAACTGGTAGTAATTACCAATTATGTTACCATTACCAATTTGGATATGAGAAATACTTTTATGGGCTTAATTCTGCCTTCCGTGACTTCGGTATTTTATATTTATTTGTTAAAAGAAAATTTTGCCCAGATACCGGATGAGTTATATAGAGCAGCTAAGGTAGACGGAACCTCAGATTTCCGTTATTTATGGAAGGTTATGATTCCTATAAGTAAGCCAACCATTATTACCATTACTATTTTGAAAGTAATTGAGTGTTGGAATTCCTATGTATGGCCAAGACTGGTAACGGATGATGAGGCATACTTTTTGGTATCTAACGGAATTCAAGCGATTCGTGAAAATGGATTTGGTAGGGAAAATATTCCGGCAATGATGGCTGCAGTAGTAGTAATCTCCTTGCCTATTATAGTGCTTTTCCTTATTTTTCATAAGAAAATCATGGAAGGTGTGTCCAGAGGAGGTACCAAGGGATGATGAGAAAACGGATACTTGTTTTTGTGACTTGTCTTTTTGCAGTGTTTTTAACGGCCTGCCATGGTTCCAAAGATGTGCAGACTTTTGAGATTCCGGAAGAATTTGACGAAAGCAAAAACTATGAAATTACCTTTTGGGCTAAAAATGATACTAATAAAATCCAAACAGCAGTTTATGAGAAGGCCATAGAAGATTTTCAAAAGCTATATCCGAATATTACGGTAAATATGCGCTTATATACGGATTATGGAAAAATTTATAATGATGTAATTACCAATATAGCGACCGATACAACACCTAATGTGTGTATTACGTATCCTGATCATATTGCAACCTATTTGACGGGAAACAACAGTGTGGTTCCTTTGGAACCACTGTTTGAACATGAGAAATATGGGTTTGGAGGAAGAGCATTAAAATACGAAGCGCCTACCAGAGAGGAAATGATACCGGAATTTTTGGACGGGTGCATTGTAAACGGACAATATTATGCTATTCCTTATATGCGTTCTACGGAAGCCTGCTATATTAACAAAACTTATGTGGAAAAATTGGGATATACCGTGCCGGATATTTTGACCTGGGATTTTATCTGGGAGGTATCTGAGGCGGCAACCAAGAAAGATGGGGAAGGGAATTTCCTATTAAACGGACAAAAGGTTTTGATTCCTTTTATTTATAAATCCACAGATAACATGATGATTCAGATGCTCCGTCAAAAGGGCTATGATTATTCCACAGAGGATGGGCAGATTCTTTTATTTAATGATGATACAAAAGAATTGCTATATACGGTAGCAGAGCATGTAAAAACAGGAGCTTTTTCCACCTTTAAAATTTCAAGCTATCCTGCCAATTTTTTAAATGCAGGCCAGTGTGTGTTTGCTATTGACTCTACAGCAGGTGCTACCTGGATGGGAATGAATGCACCTCTGTCGGATATTCCGGCAGATAAAAAAGTGGAATTTGAAACCGTGGTGCGAATGATACCACAGTTTGAACCGGAAAATCCTAAGATGATTTCCCAAGGACCATCTGTTTGCGTGTTTAATAAAAAGGATTCCGGAGAAGTGTTAGCGTCTTGGATTTTTGCCCAGTATTTGTTAACTAATGAGGTGCAAATCGGATATGCCAAGACGGAAGGCTATGTACCTGTAACATTAAAGGCACAGAATTCAGAAGAATATCAGGAATATGTAAAGGCAGCAGGTAGTGATAATGAACTTCATTATGATGTGAAGATAGCAGCAACCAATTTGCTCTTAGGGCATACCGGAGATACCTTTGTAACTCCTGTGTTCAACGGTTCCGCATCTCTGCGAGATGCAGCAGGGCAGTTGATTGAGAATGTGGCAAAGTCGGTAAGGCGTAAAAAGGAAGTGGATGAAAAATTTATGGAAGATCTGTTTGCAGATGTGACTTCCTTATATCGGCTAGACAGTATTCAGACAAACCCTGGTGGTCAGAACGGTGGAAAGCAGAAATTCGGAGAGCTACCGGATGCTTCCAAGATATTGCTTGGAACCTTGGCTGTCACCTGGATTGGGATTTTTATGTATATTTTTTATGAAAATAGAAAAAAGAAGAAGGCAAATTAGACAACATAGACATTGATTTTCAGATAAAAAGAGTTATAATGGGTTTGTGTTTAAGTTACTTAATAGATTCAACGATGTTTAGATTGTTGGGTACGGGTAATGAAATAGACATGTAATTCATTTAGGAGGAGAAGAAATGAAAAAGAGCGTAGCATTATTATTAACACTTGCTTTTGCTTTTTCTATGGTAGCATGTGGTGCAAAAACAGAAGATGTACCTGCAACAGAAGAAGCAGTAGTAGAAGAAAACGTAGTAGAAGAAACAACAGAAGAAGTAACAGAAGAAACAGCTGAAGTTGCTGTTATGACATATGAAGAATATGCAGCAGCAGAAATTGACACAGAAGTTACAGTAGAAACTTATGTGCAGGCTAAACAGTCTTGGTGGGAAGATAAAGCAACTGTTTATACACAGGATGAAAATGGTGCTTACTTCTTATACGAAATGGCTTGTTCTGAAGAAGATTATGCAAAATTAGTACCGGGTACAAAAATCAGAGTTAACGGTTACAAAGCAGAATGGTCAGGAGAAGTTGAAATCGTAGATGCAACTTTTGAAATTTTAGAAGGAAATTATATTGCTGAAGCAGAAGATATGACAGCTTTACTTGCTTCTGAAGAATTAATTAATCACCAGAACAAATTTGTTGCTTTCAAAGGTATGACAGTAGAAGCAAGCAAAGATGCTGATGGTAATGATGTAGCTTTCCTTTACAACTGGGATGGTTCCGGTGAAGATGGAAATGACTTATACTTCAATGTTTCTGTAGATGGACAGACTTATAATTTTGTTGTAGAATCTTATCTTTGCGACAATACAACAGAAGTTTACAATGCTGTTAAGAATTTACAGATCGGTGATGTTGTAGATATGGAAGGTTTCTTGTACTGGTACGAAGGAGCAAATCCACATATTACTTCTTTAACTGTAGTTGAATAATTTAAATGTGAATGAAGAGGGTATCCCATAAGTCATGAAATGGCTTGAGGGATTACCCTCTTTTTAGGTTTATGAGCAGAGAGGATTAAATTTAATAAAATATTTATAGATTATTTGAAAGAACAGTGATATAATGAGTGCACTTGTTAGAAATAGAAAGAAATAATGAGTAATATAAAGATACATTATGTATCAGTATAATAATATGGAAGGAGAACACATAAAGAAATGGACGGAGACGCCGGTACTCAGGATAATAAGCCTCCATTAGAGAGTAACATAGAAAACATTATGGGACGTGGTCTGTACTTACGGGAGTGAGAATAGGCTTTGTTTTTTTGCGTTTTTTTATTTAAATGGATAATGATGGAATATAGTTACGAAAATGAGAGTTAGTTTGGAGGAAATTATTGTGGGAAACTCGATTATATTTATGATTTTATTACAGGTAGTGTTGATTGCATTGAATGCAATATTTGCCTGTGCAGAAATAGCAATTATATCAATGAATGATACAAAGATGCAGAAAATGGCATCAGAAGGAAATAAAAAAGCAAAACGTCTGGTGAAATTAACCCAGGAACCTGCCAGATTTTTATCGACAATTCAAATTGCCATTACTTTATCAGGATTTTTAGGCTCCGCTTTTGCGGCTGAAAACTTTTCTGATGTTTTGGTAAATGCTTTAGTTGGATTGGGAGTGCCTATTCCGGCTGACGTATTAGAGTCTGTGGCAGTTATTGTTATTACTTTGATTTTATCTTATTTTACCCTTGTTTTTGGAGAGTTGGTTCCGAAACAGGTGGCCATGAGAAAGGCAGAGCCTTTGGCACTAGGTCTTTCCGGATTGATTAGTGGGATTGCAGCTGTATTTAAGCCTATCGTAAGCTTTTTGACCTTTTCTACCAACTCCATGCTTCGTTTGGTGGGAATTGATCCTAATGAAGAAGCAGAAGAGGTTAGTGAAGAAGAAATTCGTATGATGGTAGATGCAGGAAGTGAAAAAGGCACTATTGATCACGAAGAAAAAGAATTTATTCAGAACATATTTGAATTTGATGATTTGTCTGCGGAAGAAATTATGACTCATAGAACCGATGTCACCATGCTTGATATGGAAGATTCTATGGAGGAATGGAAGAATATTATTTATAACAGCAGACATACATTATATCCGGTTTGTGATGGTTCGGCAGATGAAATTATTGGTATTTTAAATGCGAAATCCTATTTTAGATTAGATAATCATGACAGGGAAAATGTAATGCAGAATGCGGTTACGCCGGCATATATGGTTCCGGACACCGTAAAAGCGGATACTCTGTTTAGAAATATGAGAAAAGAACATCATGGTATGGCCGTTATTTTGGATGAATACGGCGGAACCAGAGGGATTGTAACCATCAATGATTTGGTGGAACAGCTGGTAGGTGATCTTGGAAACAACGAAATGATAGAAGAAGAAGGTTATATTGAGTTATTGGAAGACAATACCTGGAAAATACAGGGGTCTGTAACTTTAGAGGAAGTATCTGAGGTTATTGGAGTACATCTTGATTCAGAAGAATATGACACTTTAAGTGGATTAATTTTCCACGAATACGGCAGCATTCCGAAAGACGGAACCTGCATTGAAATTGATTTAGAGAAAATGAATATTCAAGTATTGGATATTAAAGAGCATCAAGTAGAAACCGCTATTATTCAGTTAAAAGAGGAAGAAAAAGCGGAAACAGAGAATGGGGAAAAAGATGATATACAAGAACTTTAAAGAAGAAGAATTATCCTTACTGGGATTTGGTACTATGCGTCTGCCATTAACTGTGGAAGGGAAAATCGATGAACCACAGGTAGAGGAAATGGTAAAATATGCTATGGAACAAGGGGTAAATTATTTTGATACCGCCTATCCATATCACGATGGGGAATCGGAAAGAGTAATAGGACGTATTTTATCTAAATATCCGAGAGATAGTTATTTCCTTGCAGACAAATTTCCGGGACATCAGATTTTTGAAGATTATACTCCGGAACGTTTTTTTGAAGAACAATTGGAGCGATGCCAAGTAGAATATTTTGATTTTTATTTACTCCACAATGTATATGAAAAATCTATTCATACCTATAAAGACCCTAATTGGAAAATTGTAGATTACCTCTTAGAGCAAAAGAGAAACGGACGGATTAAACATTTAGGTTTTTCTACTCATGGCAGTAGAGAAGTGATGAAAGAAATTATAGATTACTGTCAGGGAGAATTGGAGTTCTGTTTAATTCAGTTAAATTATCTTGATTGGACATTGCAGGGAGCCAAAGAAAAGTATGAGATGTTGACTGAAATGGGAATTCCGGTGTGGGTTATGGAACCGGTAAGAGGTGGTAAACTTGCCAAGATGAATCCGGAACAGGAAGCTTTATTAAAAGAGAAACGTCCTGAGGAATCCATTCCGGCTTGGGGATTTAGATTCTTACAGGATTTACCAAATGTACATATGGTTTTAAGTGGAATGTCTGCTACAGAGCATATGAAGGATAATGTAAAGACTTTTGATACTTATAAACCATTGTCAGAAGAAGAAAGACAGATGTTGTTTGAAATTGCGGAAAGTATGAAAGAGTCTGTACCATGTACTTCCTGTCAGTATTGTGTAGCAGGGTGTCCTAAAGGATTGGAGATTCCTAAATTAATCAGCATTTATAATGAATTAAAATTTGTTCCTACGGTAAATGCTTCCATGAGAATTGAAGCCATGGATGTGGATAGACAGCCAAGTGCCTGTATTTCCTGTGGAAAATGTTCCAGAGTGTGTCCTCAGGGTATTGATATTCCAAAGATTATGAAGGAACTTCCTGAATTGATGAAAAAGCTTCCTACTTGGGAAGAAGTCAGCAGACTTCGTGAGGAAGCACAAGAAAGAAATCGAAATAAATAAAGATAAAAAGAAGAAAACCTTCCGTAAGAATGCTTTAAACTTACGGAAGGTTGTTTTTATTTAAAATAATAATAGATAGAACGTGCTTCTTCGGGTCCACCATAGAATTCAGGTTGATTTACTTTTATTTGTGAATTTCCTATAGGAGCCCAGGTATTATATGCTGGAAATACATGATTTCCGCCATACATGTGTTCATAAATTTGTTGATAAATCAGTTCTGCATCCGGAGTAACTAATCTTATACAATTTCGGATACCGGACCACATCAGTTCTGTCGGAACGTCAATTTCGTTAAATTTCACTTGAAGGCGCCAACATTTTTCTTTGTCCAAATATTCCAGTCTAAAGTCGATAGCGTTGGAACGGGCTGCATCGTTAAGGGCAGAGATACCAATTATTTTACCAATTGGAGTATCTAAGGAATGTTGCATCAGCTTTAATTCCGGAGGGGCAAAACGTGCATAACTGTTATTATATACTTGTTGTCTCCATAAATCAGAAAAGCTCTTGCGGAATGCTTCCCAACTGGAAGTGCTTACACCTGCAGTCAATTTACTCTTAGGCATTTCAACTAAGGGAAGACCGGAGGTAGGAATAAAGAAATTTTCAATCTTTGATGAGTAACCGCTGTTCAAACCTTCTGTAAATTCAACATAAGCCCATAAAAACGCATTATTAAGGTCGGGTCTGTAATTTAAGATCTGGTCGTAAATTATATTATGTGGATTTAAATTTTCAGGAGCTTTAATCGCCGTAACAGGAATCTCTCTTATCTTACGATCTGGGGTAGCTACTTTCATGTAGTATTGAATCTTGTTAGGATCGAACTTAATTTTTAATTGATATCCATTGGATGCTGTCCAGGTCCAATATTTTTTATATGCTTTAGGGGACTCAGCGGTTTTAGGAGCTAAAGGACTGAGTGCACTGGAATTGGAAGGATTATAGACAGCATTTGTCGGAGCAGCTATCGTAGGTATAGAGGAAGCTTGGGAAGTTGGTTTGGTTGTAGACACAACAGTACCGGACGCAATACGTCCTTCTGCTTTTCCTGCATTAATGTAGTGTAGGTAGTAAGCTTTTAAATCTTCTCCGAAAACAGCTTTTAAATCAGCATTGTTTTCTTTGTAGATGTGTACGTTAAATTCTGCACTACCCTGTCTTCCTTCCGACATTCCGGAGGTAAGGAAATGGTGGTAGAGTAAAGTTGCATCGTTTCCCAAAACTGCTTTCAAATCCGGATTTGCTTCGAGGTAATAAGAGGCGTTAAAAACAGGAGCAAAAGCAGTAATGTCAGAAGCCTGTGCCGGTAGTTTCAGCAGAAAGGCAAGGACAGTCATAAGTGCGAATGTCAAAATTCGCGTCATTGTTTTTTTCATAAAAAGTATCCTTTCTTAAAGTATTTATAACTAAATTATATATAGTTATGGAAGAAAATCAAAGTATATTTCTAATAGTTAAAGGATTATGTGATTAATTGCATTTTTGGCACGCTGCACAGGCAGTTGGGGTAATAGCACAGCCCCCAAGAGCAGTTTCTCTCAACTCTGCAGGTAGGCGTTTTCCCACGGTGTACATGGTGTTTAACATCTCGTCAAATGGAATTAACTGAGGAACACCGCTTAAAGCAAGCTCAGCAGCAACCAAGGCATTGGCAACACCGGTAGCATTACGGTACTGACAGGGATATTCCACTAATCCACCTACAGGATCGCAGACCAGACCTAACATATTCATAAGAACCGTAGAGGCGGCATTTAAACATTGTTTAGGGCTTCCTCCGAGAAGTTCCACAGCGGCAGAAGCAGCCATGGCAGAGGCAACCCCGACTTCAGCCTGACACCCGCCTACAGCACCGGCAACAGTGGCATTTCTCATGGCAAGATACCCAACGGCACCGGCATTGAATAAAGCGTCCATAATACTGCCGTCAGATAGATGATGTTCCTCTTGAAGGGATAATAACAATCCCGGTACAATTCCGGAGGAACCGGCAGTAGGAGCGGCTACAATGACTCCCATAGTAGCGTTTACTTCCAATACAGCCATGGCATAAGTCATTCCACGGCTTAAAATATTACCGCAAATCTGCTTTCCGGCAGATAAGTGATTGGCCAGAAGGTGGGCTTCTCCACCAATCAAACCACCCATGGATTTGGTAGGTTCCTTGATGGCTTTTTTGGCAGAAGACTTCATAACTTCCCATACCTTTTGCATTTGTTTTTCCACTTCCGGTAAGATGGTTTCTCCTAAGATACATTCTCGTTGGCGCATGACTTCAGAAATTTTTATATTATGTTCCTGACACAAGGTCAGTAATTCTGTTCCGTTTTTAAAATCCATAATGTATCCCTCCTATTTCTGAACAATCATAACATCGTGGACGTTATGATTTTCTTTTAACATTTCAGACAAATCCACAGGTAGAGCATCATCGGATTCTACGATGGTGTAGGCAATGTGCCCTTTGGCTTCTCTAAAAAGACGCATAAAGGCAATGTTAACGCCATCGTCACTTAAACATTTTGTAATATGTGCAACCACTCCCGGCTTGTCCTGATGAATTACAATGGCAGCACTGTATTCTCCGGTAAAATCTACTTTAACCTTATTAATGCGGACAATACGGACTTTGCCGCCGCCTAAGGATTCTCCACGAATGGTCATGGTCTGACCTAAATCATTGGTCATGGCGATATCTACGGTATTAGGGTAAATTTCCATGTCTTCTTCGTTTGTTTGAAAAGAATATTCTAAGCCCTTTGCTGTGGCAATTTCAAAGGAATCTTTGATGCGGGTATCGTAGGTGGAAAATCCCATAATACCACCTAATAAGGCACGGTCGGTACCATGTCCCCTGTAGGTCTTGGCGAAAGAACCGTATAAAGTGAATTCTACTTTTTTTAAAGTGCCATTTATCATTTTTTGGGCTAAATAAGCAATGGCAGCAGTTCCGGCTGTATGGGAACTGGATGGACCCACCATAATAGGTCCCAATACGTCAAAAACGCTGATGAATGCCATGGTATTCCTCCTGAGGGCAATTTGTGTTATGATAATAAAAGTGATAAACGGAGAGCTTTGACTGTACTCTCCATTACTCCATATTATATCACTTAATAAAGGGATAAAACAATGCAGAAACACAAAAAGAAAAGTTTTTTTAATAAAGAAATGGCAGGCATCATTTTAAGTCTGGCCTGGCCCACCATGTTGGAACAGCTGATGCAGACTACCGTACAGTATATTGACACTGCCATGGTAGGAACGCTGGGAACAGGGGCTACTGCAGCGGTAGGTTCTACAGGAACTATTAACTGGTTAGTCAGCGGTTCCATTGGAGCTCTAAGTATCGGTTTTTTATCTTATATTGCGAAAGCCTGTGGGGCAAAGGATTTAAGAAATGCTAAAAGAGCCGCAGCTCAAGCAGTGCTTATGGTTTTGGTTGTTGGAAGCTTTTTTACCCTTCTTACGGTAGGGCTTAGTAGTCAGATTCCTGTTTGGATGCAAGTGGAACAGGAGATACAGGAATTGGCAGGGAGATATTTCCTGATTTTGTATGCTCCTATGTTGTTTAGGACAGCATCTATTATTTTTGGGAATGTGCTAAGAGCTGTGGGAGATACGAAAACACCTATGAAAATAGGGGTGATTGTAAATATAGTAAATGTGATTTTGAATTTTCTTTTTATTTATCCTGTAAGGAAAGTAGAAATTTGGGGAAAGACCGTAACCATATATGGAACCGGTTGGGGAGTGCTGGGAGCGGCAGCGGCCAGTGCCACGGCTTTTTGTATAGGAGGAATCATAATTTCTATTGTATTGTTCAGACATCCTATGATTTCACCTAAAGGTCATAGTATAAAACCGCAGTGGGACATTTTACAGCCCTGTTTAAAGGTGGCAATTCCCAATATGCTACAACGCTTTGGGACTTCTTTGGGATATGTATTTTTTGCAGCTATGATTAATTCTGTAGGGGAAGTAGCAACGGCAGCCCATACCATTGCCAATACTGTGGAATCCCTGTTCTATATTCCGGCTTTTGGGATGCAGACGGCGGCGGCTACTTTGGCAGGAAATGCATATGGTGCAAAAGATGGGAAGAGAATGAAAGCGCTTTCCCATATGTTTATTCCTATCGAGGTAACATTAATGTTTATTACAGGTAGTGCGTTGTTTGCAGTAGCACCTATATTTATGGGTGTTTTTTCGCAAAATGAAGCGGTAATTACACTGGGAGCCACTGTACTTCGCATGGTGGCGGTATCGGAACCTTTCTATGGTTTTTCTATCATTGTGGAAGGCTTTATGCAGGGAGTGGGGAAAACGAAAGAACCTTTTGTGTATAACATTATCGGTATGTGGGGAATTCGAATTGTTGGAACCTTTGTTTGTACCCAACTATTGGGCTTGGGTTTGGTATCAGCATGGGCTTGTATGATATCCCATAATTTGTTGTTGTTCATGTTGTTTTTGATTGCTTACGTAAAAGACAGCTGGAATCCTTTGTCTGTGGTAAGGGATAGGGTGTAAATATTGGGAAAGAGTGTATTATTTTTACCTTGTTTTTCATAGCTGATTGACTTTTGAATTTACTTTTTTTATACTGTATTTAGACGAAATGCGTGGTGTTTTTTGCGTATGCAGTGAAGGGAAAACATGGCATTTCAAATAATTTTAATAAATGAGAAGGATAGGTGATAACAATGTACTTGGATGATTACAAACGTTGGATGGAAGCTGATCTTGAAGATGCAGCTTTAAAAACAGAATTAGAATCTATTGAAGGAAATGATGAAGAAATCAAGGATCGTTTTGCAGTTTCTTTAGCATTTGGTACAGCAGGTTTAAGAGGGGTTTTAGGAGCCGGTACCAACCGTATGAATATTTATGTTGTTCGTCAGGCAACTCAGGGATTAGCAAACTGGGTTAAAACACAGGGCGGCAATCAGTTAGTAGCAATCAGCTATGACAGCCGTATTAACAGTGATGTATTTGCAAAAACAGCAGCTTGTGTATTAGCTGCAAACGGAATTAAAGTTCGCATTTATGATGCACTTATGCCTGTTCCTGCATTAAGCTTTGCTACACGTTATTATGAAGCAAATGCAGGTATCATGGTTACAGCATCTCATAACCCTGCAAAATACAACGGATACAAAGCTTATGGTCCTGACGGATGTCAGATGACAGACGAAGCAGCAGATATTGTTTATGCTGAAATCCAGAAAACAGACATCTTGGAAGGCGCTAAAATGATGAGCTTTGAAGATGGAATGGCAGCAGGTCTCATAGAATACGTTGGTGATGATTGTAAAGAAGCATTATACGATGCTATCAAAGCAAGAAGTGTTCGTCCTGAACTTTGTAAAACAGCTGGATTAAAATTAGTTTATTCTCCATTAAACGGTTCCGGCTTGGTTCCTGTAACAAGAATTTTAAATGATATCGGTATCGATGATATCACTATTGTTCCTGAACAGCAGTATCCGGATGGAAACTTCCCAACATGTCCATATCCAAACCCTGAAATTTTTGAAGCTCTTCGTTTAGGTTTGGAATTAGCTGAAAAATCTGATGCTGACTTAATGTTAGCTACAGACCCTGATGCAGACCGTGTTGGTATCGCAATCAAATGTCCTGATGGTACATATGAATTAGTATCCGGTAACGAAGTGGGTGTTCTTTTACTTGATTACATCTGTGCAGGACGTATCGAAAACGGAACCATGCCTGAAAAAGCAGTAGCAGTGAAATCTATCGTTTCCACACCACTTGCAGATGCTGTAGCAGCAAACTATGGTGTGGAACTTAGAAACGTATTAACAGGTTTCAAATGGATTGGTGACCAGATTGCACAGTTAGAAGCAGCCGGTGAAGTTGACAGATTTATCTTCGGTTTCGAAGAAAGCTACGGATACCTTGCAGGTCCTTATGTACGTGATAAAGATGCTGTAATCGGCTCTATGATGATTTGTGAAATGGCAGCATACTACAGAAGTATTGGTTCTTCTATTAAACAGCGTTTGGAAGAAATTTATGCTAAATATGGCCGTTACTTAAATAAAGTAGACAGCTTTGAATTCCCAGGTCTTTCCGGTATGGATAAAATGGCAGGAATTATGAATGAATTACGTCAGAATCCTCCGGCTGAAATTGGCGGATATGCAGTTGTAAAAGTAACAGACTACAAGAAACCTGAAGAAACAGGTCTTCCTGCAGCTAACGTTTTAATCTATGCATTAGAAGGTGGAGCAACAGTAGTTGTTCGTCCTTCCGGTACAGAACCTAAGATTAAAACATACTTTACAACATTAGGAAAAGATTTAGCAGAAGCAGAAGCTCAAAAGGCAAAACTTGCAGAAGCTTTAAAACCTCTTTTCTCTTAAAATTTTTAATAAAATAATAAGTGGTTGATGTGAGGACTTCTCCTATATTGGGAGAAGTCCTTTTTCTGTCAAAGAAAACGTTTTTGTTTCAATAAACTGAAAATAAAATTAATATAAAGATATTGCATAAAAAAGCATTATGTTTTACAATATAAATAAATAATTGTCACGCAATTTGGGCAAAAAGGAGGATAAGATATGCAAGAAATGATTAAGATACCGTTGAAGGAAAATCCTAACGTTGTATTAAAAGCGATTCCGGGACATTTTATTACACCCAACTCACATGTTAATTTTTATTTAGACATGACGACTATTAAAAGTCGTTTGAGTGAAGCATCTGCTGCGGCAAAAGAATTAAGTAGACAGATAGATCCGTCAACCATTGTTGATACCATTGTTTGTATGGATGGATGCGAAATTATTGGTGCATATCTTGCGGAAGAACTAACCAAGGCAGGGGTACTTTCTATTAATTTCCATAAGACAATTTACATAGTGACACCGGAAACTGCAAGTACAGGTCAGTTAGTGTTCAGAGATAATATTCAGCCAATGATTAAAGGGAAAAATGTTCTTTTGTTGATGGCTTCTGCAACTACCGGACAGACTATTATGAAGGCTACACAGGCACTTGGATATTATGGAGCAACCATTAGCGGTATCAGTTCTGTATTTAGTGCGGCAAACAGTTCCATGGGTATTCCTATTAAGTCTTTGTTTACCATCAAGGATATTCCTGAGTACAAAGCATATGATCCGGAAGGATGTTCTATGTGTAGAGAGAAGAAACCAATTGATGCGTTTGCTAATGCATATGGATATTCATCCTTATAGGAATGAACATAGTAAAAGAGGATTCGAAAGAATCCTCTTTTTTAGCTTTTAAACTCTGTTATTAAACTTTATGGAATTTTGGGATATAAACAGGGAAACTGTCATTTCCTTTTAATTCTTTTCCTGCAGTAACAACTACATCTTTATCTGTGATTACATAATCCATGTTAGCACCGGATTCAACTACAGTATCCTGCATTAAGATACAGTTTTTAACAACTGCGCCTTTTGCGATTTTAACACCTCTAAATAATACACAGTTTTCAACTTCACCTTCGATTACACAACCATCAGCTGCCATAGTGTTTTTAACTTTAGCGCCTTCGATGTAACGGGTTGGGTTGTCGTCACGAATCTTAGTATAGATAGGAGCACCTTCGAATAATGCGTCTACATTGTAGTCGTCAAGAAGTTTCATGTTTTCATCAAAGTAGCTCTTCATACCTGTGATTCTTGTTAAGTATCCATCGTATTTGTAAGCCTGTACGTTGAGTTTGCTCAACTGAGGAATAAGTACGTCACGTTCAAAATATTCATGTCCGCGAAGAGAAGCGTCATTAATTAAGTTGATTAATAATTCTCTTTCAACTACATACATGTTCATAGAGAAGTTCTGAACACCTTTATCTTTAGCATTGATAAGAATTTTTTCTACACGGCCGTTGTTAATAGCTAATGTGTAATAGTAATCTCTATCATTAGCTTCATGATATAAGAAGTTAGCTGGAAGTTCTTGTTCGTTGTATGCAACAGTAACATCAGCGCCGCTTGCAATATGAGCATCAATCATTTTGTTAAAATCGAAATTAATTGCGATGTTAGAATCAGACATAACAACATATTTTTCTTTCTGGGAACGAAGGAAATCTAATGTGTTAGCTAAAGCACCTGCACGTCCTGTATATGCTCTGGAGTCAGATTCCATAAATGGAGGGAAAATATTTAAACCACCATTTTTACGAACTAAATCCCATTCACGACCTGAACCAAGGTGGTCCATTAAGGAGTGATAGTTGTTTTTAACGATAACGGAGATGTTATCAATTCCGGAATTTGCCATGCTGGATAACACAAAGTCAACCATACGGTAACGGCTTGCAAAAGGGATGGAAGCCATAAGACGAACATTTACCAATTCCGGTACCCAATTATCATAACTGTTTGGGAAAATAAGACCCAATGCCTTTTTGTTAGAATTTACCATTGTTCTTCACCATCCTTTACATCATTTCTTACCATTGCGTTTGGACCGATTTTAGCACCTGCACCAACATTTACATTAGCACCGATTGTAGCAACACCTTTTTCGTCTTCTGTAGGCATAGCTCCAACAACAGCGTTTTCGCCAACTGTTACGTTTTCGGCGATAATACAATGTTTAACAACAGCACCGGCTTTGATTGTTGTTCCGCCCATAATAACTGCATCTTCAACAACAGCACCTTCTTCTACTTTAACGCCTGCGAAAAGTACAGAATGTTTAACGCCACCGTTGATACGGCAACCGTCTGTAATCATAGAGTTTTCAACAACAGCGTTTTCGCCAATCTTATGTCCGTTCATACCGCTGTTACGGCTGTAAACTTTCCACTCGTCATCGAATAAGTCGATACCGCTGTTTTCTGGATCCAATACTTCCATGTTTGCTTCCCAAAGAGAAGAAATGGTTCCAACATCTTTCCAGTATCCGCTGAAACGATGAGCATACATCTTACGGTTGTCGCGAAGAAGGTTTGGAATAATATTGTTACCAAAGTCGTTTTCGGAGTTTGGATCTTCTTCGTCTTCTTCAAGGTATTTTTTCAAAATATCCCAGTTGAAGATGTAGATGCCCATAGAAGCTAAGTTGGACTTAGGATTCTTTGGCTTTTCCTGGAATTCTGTGATTTTGTCATTTTCATCTGTAACCATCAAACCGAAACGGCTGGCTTCATCCCACGGTACTTCCATAACAGCTACGGAGAATTCAGCTCCTTTTGCTTTGTGGAATTCTAAGAATTCGTTGTAGTCCTGTTTACAAATCTGGTCACCGGAAAGGATGATAACATATTCAGGATCGTAACGTTCAATAAAGGAAATGTTCTGATAAATTGCGTTTGCAGTACCTTTGTACCAATCAGAACCGGATGCTTTCTGGTAAGGTGGAAGTACATGGATACCACCGTAAAGACGGTCAAGATCCCAAGGCTGACCATTTCCTATGTATTCGTTCAGTACCAGAGGCTGATACTGTGTCAGAACACCTACTGTATCAATTCCAGAGTTAACGCAGTTAGAGATAGGGAAATCGATAATACGATATTTTCCACCAAAAGGAACTGCTGGTTTTGCAAGCTTTTCTGTCAAAGCATAGAGACGGGAACCCTGTCCGCCGGCGAGAAGCATTGCAATCATTTCTTTTGCCATAATATTGCCTCCTATAATATATACTTATGTGGAAATTGTACCACATTAAAAGTGGTTTGGCATCTTTTTTGTGCAAAATTTTAAAGAAAATACAAAAAAAGTTCATTCGATTTTTTGAAAATGTCAAAAAAAGGAAAAAATAACGCTTTGTTTTGTATTAGTTGATAAAAATGTAGGATGAATTAAAATGGGAAAATAAAATGAGGTGAGAATATTGTTATAACCCGGTAGGGCAAAAAAGAAAAAAGTGTCTAAAGTTTTGTTTCTGCATACCGATAAATATAATGTAAGAAATCTTTTGGTCCATGGAAGGAGGAAAAGTTATGCGTATAGATGCTTATGCACAGGTGCAGCAATTATATTCCAATAAGAATGTTAAAAAAGTGCAGAAGGAAACAAAAACATCTTTTAAGGATCAGCTTCAGATTAGCAGTAAGGGGAAGGATATTCAGACTGCGAAAAATGCAGTGGCGAATGTTGCAGATGTGAGAGAAGAAGTGGTGGAACCATTGAAGAAAGTTGTTAGTGCAGGCAATTATGAAGTCAGTGGGGGTAAGTTTGCACAAAAGTTATTTGAAAAATACAATAATACACATTTGGAAGGTTTCTAGGAAACTTTTCAAGGAAGTTGGGAGGAAATTTCAGTGGCCAGTTTAATGGAAAATTTAATTAGTGTATTACAGGCAGAAGGAACGGCCTATGAAGAGCTGCTGGAATTGTCTATGAAAAAGACACCTATTATTATAGGTGGAGATTTAGAGGGATTACAGAAAATCACGGATGAAGAGCAGACGGTAGTGGCAAAGATTAATCATTTGGATGCAAAAAGAGAAGAAGTGACAAGAGATATTGCCAATGTACTGAACAAGGATGTTACAAAATTAAAACTTGCAGATATTATTCGTATGTTGTCTCAAAGACCTGTGGAACAGAATCAATTGGCAGCGGCTCATGATAAACTAAAGGAAGTTGTTGGGCAGATGGCAAGGATTAATGAGCAGAACAGGGATTTGATTCAACGTTCCTTGGAAATGGTAGAATTTGATTTAAATTTGATTCAATCTATGAAATCAGCACCTCAGACTGCAAATTACAACAGAGGTGCATATAATTCCGGCGCTGTTATGGGAACAGGCAGAGGCGGATTTGATGCAAAACAATAACATCTTTAGGAGATACATTTATGCCGTTAATGGGAAGCTTATATATCGGAAATTCCGGTTTACAAACAAGTCAAAATGCTTTAAATACCACTGCACATAATATGACCAATGCGGATACTACAGGTTATGTACGTCAGCAGGTGCAGCTTGGTACCAAAGTTTATAATACAATCAAAGTCGATTACAAATCCGTATCTAACCAACAGGTTGGTCTTGGTGTTAACTATTCCAAAGTAAAGCAAGTAAGAGATTATTTTTTAGACCAGACTTATCGCCGTGAGTCCGGTCGTAGTGCTTTTTATGAGGTTGCTTCCGGCGCCTTGGAAGAAATTGAAAATTTATTGGATGAATTAAATGGGGAGTCCTTTCAGGAATCTTTGGAAGGTGTATGGACCGCTGTTCAGGAGCTGTCTAAAGACCCAAGCAGTGCTGTAACCCAGGGGTTGTTGGTACAGAAGTCATCACAGTTTATTGAAAGAGCCAAAGCAGTTTATACCGGAATGTGTGATTATCAGGATAACCTGAATCAGCAGATTAAAGGCAAGGTTGACACTATTAATGAGTATGCTAATAGAATTAAACAGTTAAACGATGAGATTTTAAAAATAGAATGTGCCGGCTTTGAACAGGCAAACGACCTTCGTGATGAGAGAAATCGTATGTTGGATGAGTTGGCTGTTTTGGGAAAAATCTCCTATTCGGAGGATTTGAACGGACAGGTTAGTGTGCAGTTTGAGGGAGTAGATCTGGTAAAGAAAGAGGTGGTTTATGAAATCGGATTGCAGCAGGATGAAGTAACCGGTTTTTATACGCCTTTTTGGGTACAAAATGCAGAGTACACCATAAACGAATTGGGACAAAAAGAATATGATATCGAGGGAGCTGAAGTGTTCGAATTGAATACGGTCATTTCCTCGGAATTAAATACAGATATCGGTAGTTTGAAATCCATGCTTTTGGCAAGAGGAGATCACAGAGCTGATTATACAGATATTAAAGAAGAAAATTATGATTATACCGTAAGTCAGTCGGTTATTATGAATATTCAGGGTGAATTTGACCAGTTAATCCATAATGTGGTAACTGCTATTAATGGGGTGTTGATAGATGCAGCCAATGCGGCGAGAGAAGCCGGAAGCAGTTATATGCAGAATGAGGATGGAAGCCCTATTGTACTTTTTGAAAAAATTGGTCAGGATTGTTTTAAAAAGATAGATACAGATAACGACGGAATAGAAGATACCTGGGAAGAAACCCAGCCGGATGAACGTAAGAATGGCTATAAAGGTAGTCTTTATTCCATTACAAATATTACCATCAATAAAGATCTGGTTCAGGTACCTACCAAGCTGGGATTTATCAAAGATGATGGTTCCGTGGATTATGAAACCATGGAAAAAATGAAAGCGAAATTTACAGAAGAAAGCAACACTTTAAATCCTAATGTAAAGAAGAAAACCAGCTTTGTAGATTATTACGGAGATTTAGTGGCACAGGTTGCTAACTCGGGAAGTGTTTATAAGAGTATTATGGCCAACCAGCAGGCTACCGTAAATGCAACATTTACTGCCAGAGAGCAAGTAATAGGTGTATCCAGTGATGATGAATTAACTTACATGGTAAAATTTCAAAATGCTTATAACGCGTCCAGCCGATACATCAATGTTATCAGTGAAATGTTAGCTCATATTATTAATACATTAGGAACCTAATCAGTAAAGGAGGCAGAATATGCCATCTCAGTTTTTTGGATTAAATATTGCATATTCCGGATTAATGGCATCCAATGCAGCATTAAATACAACCAGTAACAATATTGCTAATGTGGAAACCAAAGGGTACAGCCGTCAGCAGGCAGAACAGGCAGCGGCCAATGCCCTTCGTGTTTTTACTACTTACGGATGTGCCGGAGCAGGTGTAGATGTTATTGCAATTGAACAGATAAGAGATCATTTTTATGATGTGAAATATTGGGATAATAATGCTAATACCGGTGAATATAATATGAAACAATATTATATGAAACAGGTGGAAGATTACTTTAGTGATGACAGTACCATTGAAGGGTTTAAAACCATTTTTGATGATATGATGACTGCCCTTGGAGAAGTTGCCAAACAGTCCGGCAGCGATACCACAAAGGCACAGTTTATCGGTTATGCTTCCAATTTAACCCAGTATTTTAACAGTATGTCCGCGAATCTTTCGCAGGTGCAGAAGGATGTAAACCAGGAAATTAAATTAAAGGTAGATGAAATTAATTCCCTGGCAGCAGAAATAGCTACCCTAAATAAACAGATAAATGTAATCGAGATTGATGGAAAAGCAAAAGCTAACGAGCTTCGTGACCAGAGAGCTACATTGATTGATCAGTTATCTGCCATTGTGGATGTAAAAGTTATTGAAACACCTGTACATGATAGCAACAATCCGGACCGATTAACCGGAGCAAACCGTTATTTGGTGCAGATTGCCGGAGGGCAAACTTTGGTAGATACTAACGAATATAACAGTTTGGATTGTGTGGCAAGAAAAACGGAAGAAAAGGTGAACCAGTCTGATATTGATGGACTTTATGATGTATATTGGGTTACCAATAAACTGACCGGAGAACTGGGAGACGAATTTAATCTTTATAATGCCAGTCTTGGAGGAGAATTAAAAGGTCTTGTGGAAATGCGAGATGGAAATAACGGAGAGAATTTCCAGGGCAAAGTAACGAAAGTGGATACCAAATTAAAAACCGTTACTGTAAAAGTAGAAGCAGACTATTTAAAAGATTTGAATAAATGTACCTTATCTGATAATGGTGGCAAAATTAATTTGGGAAATCAAATTTTCTACTATACAGATTGGGAAGTAAATTATAATGAAACAGACGGTAGTTATAAATACACCTTTACCATAGATGAAAGTGCTAATGATGCAAATCTTACGGAAACCAGACAGAATAAAGAAGCTACCATTGGACAGAGTGTAAACTATCAGGGAGTTCCTTATTATATGCAGCAAATGAACGAATGGGTAAGGACCTTTGCGCAGAAGTTCAATGAAATATTAAGTGATGGATTTGATTTATATGGAAAAAAGGGGAATATTCTTTTCTCTGCCAACCATGAAACGGATCAAGAGCAGTATTTGTTTACCGCAGGAGTGTTAGGAACACAGAAAGAAGATGCCAATGGAAAACCAATGGTAGACGTCAATGGGAAACCGATGTTATACACAAAGATTTCCGTGACCGATGACAGTTATTACCGCCTTACCGCCAAGAATTTCGATATTTTGAATTCTTTGTTGGATGATCCGGATTTATTGGCTACCAAAGTAGATGGAGCAGCCGGCGTAGATGAATATGGAAATGTGGAAAATTTAATTGATATGATTAATGATAAAACAAAAGCCAGTTTCCGGGGGGCTTCTACAGGAGAATTTTTAACCTGTATTTTATCGGATATTGCTTTAAATGCCAATAATGCCAATAGCTTTTATAATAACTTCAATAATGTAGGGAAAGCCATTGACAATCAGAGATTGTCTATTTCAGGTGTGGATCAGGATGAAGAAGCGGTAAATCTGGTAAAATATCAGAATGCTTATACATTGGCATCTAAAATGATTCAGACTTTAACTGAAGTTTATGACAGATTAATTTTACAAACCGGAGTATAATATCGATAACTCTTCAAAGAGAGGATGAAAAACATGAGAATTACTACAAAAGTAATACAGAATAATTCTTTAACAAATATAAATACAAACAAGCTTTTGCAGGATAAATTAAGTCAGCAGATGTCTACGGAAAAAAAAGTAAACAGACCTTCGGATGATCCTATTGTGGCGATTCGTGCATTAAGACTTCGAACTAATGTAAATCAGGTAACACAGTATTACGAAAAAAATGTGCCGGATGCAGAAAGCTGGTTGGAGGTAACGGAAAGTGCATTGTCTTCTATGAGTGAAGTAATTACTGATATGATTGCACAGTGCACCAAAGGAAGTAATGAAGATTTAACTACCGGTGATAGGGAAACTATTTTAACAGCTTTAAAAGCACTTCGTGATGAGGTGTATTCCACGGGAAATGCAGACTATGCAGGAAGGTTTATTTTTACCGGTTACAGAACTGATACTCCTTTGACTTTTGGAAAGGCAATAGAGCAGGAATATACCATTACCGAGCAGGTGGATAAAGGTCTTATAGACAGCATTACATATGTGGATAGCGGTGAGTTGTTGGATATTAATGAGAGTAATTATATGGAAGACGGTCTGAAAAATGATGGAAGCGGTGCAGCGGATGATACGGAGAAAAAACATGCATTAGTAAAAGAGCAGGATGTTTCCAGAAAACAGGTTTATCGTATGAGACTGTCTTATAATAATGTGGCCGGAAATGTGGATGCCAATAATAATGCTACATTCAGAATTCAGAATTATGACGGAAGTCTTTTTGAAATGAAGGATGCTAACGGTAATGTAATTGGGCCTGATTATAGAACTGCATCTGTTTATGAGGAGCCATACAAAAATGTCGGAGACGATGAGGTTGTCCTTGTGAAAGAAACGGGAGAACTTTTGTTGGGAGAAAATGTTTATAATGAATTAATGAAAAAAACAGATATTTCTACAACAACGGCGAATGAAGGGGAAATCAGACTTTGTTATAAAAAAGATAAATGGGAAGAAAATGATTTGAAACCGGAACATTATTTTGCATGTTCTACAGAGGTGGATAACAAAACCATAAACTATAATCAGGATTATCTGCGGGGTATTTCTGATGAAGAAAAACAGACCATTGAATATGATGTAGGATTAAACCAGACCATCCGTGTTAATACCACTGCAGACGAAGTATTTACCCACAATATCAGCCGTGATGTGGAAGATATGGTAAAAGCCATGGAAGATACGGTGGCAATGCAGAAGCAGGTGGAAAAATTCAAGAAAATGATTGAAGATGATCCCCACAACGAAGATGTTGGAATCTGGGAAAATCAGCTTGCGGCAATGGAAAAAGCATTTACTTTTTTAAATGAAAAAACACAGCAAATGTTCGAAAACGGCATTACTAAAATGCAGAAACATCTGGATGCGGTAAACTTTGCGGTAACAGAAAACGGAACCAGAGGACAGAAATTGGAATTGATTTCTAATCGACTTATGAGTCAGAAAACTAATTTTGAAACCTTACGTTCCGAAAATGAAGATATTGATATCACGGAAGTTGCGATTAAATTAAGCAGTGCGGAGTTAACCTACAGTTCAGCTCTTATGGCAACCGGTAAAGTGTTGCAGAATAATTTAATGAACTTTATTTAATAAAGGAGTGGATTTATGAAGATTACAACAAGAGTATTTGGAGAAATTGAAGTTGATGATAATAAGATTATCCATTTCCCTTCGGGAATCATTGGTTTTCCTGAGATGACGGATTTTGCCCTTGTATATGATGAAGAGAAAGGGAAAGATACCCCTATCAGATGGCTTCAATCCGTGCAGGAAGCAGGGTTTGCAATGCCTGTAATGGATCCGCTGTTGGTAGCTAAAGATTATAATCCGGAAGTGGAAGATGATCATTTGATTCCGTTGGGAAAAATGAAAGGGGAGGATACCTTGGTTTTGGTAACGGTTACCGTACCAAAGGATTTATCCCAAATGAGTGTGAATCTTCAAGCGCCGATTATTATTAATGCGGACAGTAAAAAAGCAACTCAGATTATCGTAAATTCTGAAAAGTATCCTATTAAATATTATATTTATGATATTTTGCAGAGAATGAAAGAGGAGGGTGAATAAATGTTAGCACTTTCCAGAAAAAAGAACGAAGCGTTGGTTATTAACAATAATGTAGAAGTTACAATTTTAGAAATAAAGGGAGATCAGGTTAAAGTAGGAATTACAGCACCTAAGGAAGTACCGGTATATCGAAAAGAGGTATATTTACAGATCCAGGAGGCGAATAAAACTGCTTTTGAATCAGAAAATCTGGATGTTTTGAAAGACTTGTTTTAAAAATATAAACTTTTTGAGAAATATGTCGATAACGTAAGTAACAGTAAAATTAATTTTTCACACGGAGGTGAACATTATGGGAATGGAACCTATTAACAGTATTTCAAGTATACAGGCACAAGCATTAGCAAGACCTATAGCCCCACCCCAAATTAGTAAAGAAACAGTGGAAGGAACCACAGAGAATGTTACAGTTCCCAAATTAGATGCTAATACGGTAGCAGTAGCGAAAACTCACGAAAACAGTGGAAAACAGGGATATGAGAGTCAGGAAAATAATCAACCGAATCCTGAGAGTATTAGACGTGCAGTAGAAAATATAAATAAGAATTTAAAAAATTCTGAAGCGATTTTCGGAATTCATGAAAAAACCAATCGAGTTACAATCAAGATTGTAGATAAGGAAACAAAGGAAGTAATTAAAGAATTACCACCGGAAAAAACTTTAGATATGATTGCTAAAGCTTGGGAATTGGCAGGACTCTTAGTTGATGAAAAAAGATAGGAGGATTATGTATGCCTATTAGAATTACAGGTATGAATTCGGGATTAGATACAGAAACTATCATTTCTGAATTGGTAAAAGTAAAATCAGCCAAAAAAGATGATTTGGTAAAGGCTCAGACAAAGTTGCAGTGGAAACAGGATGCATGGAAAGAACTGAACACCAAAGTGTATTCCTTGTATAGTAAAACTTTGGGAAGTATGTACCTGGAAAGCGATTATTATAAAAAAACAACAAAAGTTAGTAATGCCAATGCGGCAACTGTAATTACGGGAGCCAATGCAGTAAATGGTGTGCAGACTTTAAAGATTGATAAATTGGCTAAAACGGCTTATCTTACCGGCGGACAGTTAGCAACTAGAGCAAGCGGTGGGACAAAATTGACCGATCTTCAGACAAAAGATAGCAATGCCAATGACGGCAGTATGGTGAATGTCCAAAGCGGTTCTAAGATTATGCTTAAAGTAGGCAATAATGATACTGAAATTGAAATCGGTGAGAATATGACCGTAAATGATTTGGTGAAGAAATTTAAAGATGCAGGTTTGAATGCCAATTTTGATGAAAAGAGCCAGAGATTTTTTATTAGTTCCAAAACTACCGGTGTAGCAGGTGATTTTAATATTACAGGTGATGCCACTGCATTGGCAGCATTAGGTTTAGAAGTAACGACTTCTGACGATCAGACAAAAGCACACAAGATTGATGGACAGGATGCGAGAATTTATTTAAATGGTGCATTGTTTACATCTAGCAGCAATACTTTTGAAATCAATGGTCTTACCATTACTGCCAATGAAGAAACCGATCAGGAATTTACCATCTCTACAGAAAACGATACCGAAGGTATCTATGATATGATTAAGAATTTCTTTAAAGAATATAATAAATTGATTAATGAGATGGATTCTTTATATAATGCGGATTCCGCGAAAGGGTATGAACCTTTAACGGATGAAGAAAAAGAGGCTATGTCTGAAAAAGAAATAGAAAAATGGGAAGAAAAGATTAAAGATTCTATTTTAAGAAAAGATTCCACATTAAGCAATGTGGCTACAGCTATGAAGAATGTAATGCTGCAGGGTGTAGCCATGAAAGATGGAACACAGATGTATCTGTCTGATTTTGGAATTAATACTTTGGGATATTTTAATTCTGCTGACAATGAGAAGAATGCGTATCATATAGATGGTGATCCGGATGATACCAATACATCAGGAAATGGTGATAAGTTAAAAACAGCCATTGCTAATAATTCGGATCAGGTAGTAAAATTTTTCTCTCAACTTTCCAGAAATTTGTATGAAAAGCTGGGCGAAATGATGAAAAAGACTGATTATAGCAGTTCTTTTACTTTATACGATGACGTAGCAATGAAGGAAGAATATAAAGGTTATACTTCTAAAATTGCAGCGCAGGAACAGAAAATAACTGATTTTGAAGATCGTTATTATAAGAAGTTTTCTGCTATGGAAAAAGCTTTGGCGAAATTAAGTTCCAAAGAAAGTGCAATTTCCGGTATGCTTGGTATGTAAAAACATTGAAATCAAGGAGGAAAAAGTGTTATGGCATTGCCTAATGCATATGCAAGATATAATAATAGTAAAGTGTTGACAGCATCCCCGGCAGAGTTGACATTGATGTTGTATGAAGGAGCTATTAAGTTTTGTAATATTGCAATTATAGGAATTGAGCAACATAATATTCAAAAAGCACATACGAATATTAGAAAAGTAGAACGAATTATTGAGGAATTCCGTTCTACGTTGGATAGAAAATATGCGGTTGCAGAAGATTTTGACAGAATTTATGTGTATTTATTGCAACGTTTGTTGGAAGCTAACGTAAAAAAAGATAAAGCAATTCTGGAGGAAGTAAATATGCACTTACGCTCCATGCGAGATAACTGGAAAGAGGTTATGCGTATCAATAAGGAGAATGGCAGAGGATGATGACAAGTTATTTACAAATTCTACAGGATAGCTTAATTAAAAAATACGAATTGTTATGTAAAATTGAAGCGAAGAGTTTAGAACAGTCTCATATGTTAAAGAGTCAGAATGTGGAAATGTCGCAAGTGGATTTTAACATGGATGAAAAGGCAAAGTTGATAGAAGAAGTTCTTTCTTTGGATAACGGCTTTGAAAGTATCTATGAAAAAATACGAACAGAGTTGCTTCCTAATAAAGAGCAATATAAGACTCAAATTGTTACTTTGCAGAAATTGATAGGGAAAGTGACAGAAAAAAGTACTTCTATTCAGGCGATAGAAGCAAGAAATAAAGCACAGATGGATATTTTTTTCAGTAATCAGAAAAAAGAATTACAGGGAAAAAGAAATGCTATGTCTGTAGCGAGAGATTATTATCAGAATATGAACAAAGTAAAACATGTTTCACCTCAATTTTTAGACCAAAAAAAATAGGAAAAATATTAAAAACCTGTCCGGTGAAGTTGGATTCCAACTTTACAAGACAGGTTTTTCTAGTGTTTTGAGATAACAAAATTATCTTTTGTTATTTCCGAAGAAATAGCAGAAACGGTCTGCTACAGCTTCAATTCCTTTTTCGTTTAAATGATATTCATCTACTAAATATTCATCTTTATTTTCAACATTAATCACACCATA
>JAFZGJ010000035.1 GCA_017555455.1 Lachnospiraceae bacterium | reverse complement strand
TTGTTGTTTCCTGTCGTTTTTGACGACTTTGCTATCTTATCAGAGCTTTCTTCTTTTGGCAAGTACTTTTTTACTTTTCTTTTGTACTTTTATCAGTACATTCTTTTCAAAATGTCTCTAAACACAGTAATGGGGCGACATCCATACGAAGTTAATCACTCAATATTGACTAAAAAAAGAAAGGTTTCAAGCTATCCTCTTAAAACCTTTCTCTATATTTAGCATCAGATTATCTTTTTAATTACTGTCACTTCCGACTACAGTAACATTTCCACCTTCCTCGGAGTGCACTTCATTTTCTGTTTCGGTAACATCAAACTCTTCTTCCACCAAACCATTATCCTCGGATGTGTTCATATCTTCCATTTCAAATCCAACCGGCTCCGCAGTTTCTGTTCTCATCACGGTTCCGCCACGAAGCTGCATAGTATTTATTGTACCATCAATAGTGATTGAAAGCTCCATGTCATTGATATTAGAAGCCACTCCTTCCGGGATTTCAAAAACAAGTACAGTATCTATTGTAGTACCGGCATCAACATCTCCTTTATACATGGACAAATCGTCCAACAACAAAGTATATTGAGATTTGTAACCGGTTCCGTTTATATTTACTTTAAACTTTGCCTGTTTCGAAAACATATCAAAATTCTCTGTTTGGCCACTTACATTAGTAACTAAAAATTTAGTAACCAAAAGAAGTTTTCCCTGGCCGGCATCTATAGCCATAAGAATATCATCTCCGGAATTGGGATAAGAATCTGTAACCTCATATCCTGCGTAGGTAACAGTAAAAGCATTATTTCCTGTGGCTGCTGACATGTCACTGATATAGCTTATTCCCTGAGATGCACTTGACGATTCACCTTTGGAACTCTGATTTTCTTTTTTACTGCTGTCATTCTTATTAGAAGCATATTCTGCCGCTAACTGTTCTCTTCTGGCAGCCTGCTCTCTTGCCGCTTCTTCCTTTGCCTCTTGATTTCTTAAGGTCTGTCCTTCCAAAACACGCATGTTAGTGCCTGCATTATATTTCATCAATACACCCGCAGCATATTCTGCATACATCTTTTGCTCATCTTCTGTTAAACCAAACATGTTCTCTTCTTCGGTTTCAACTTCCACTTCAACTTCAACAACTGCTTCTTCTTTTTTACATCCAATAAGCATCACTGAAGCGAAAGATATAATAAGAAGTGAAGCCAATTTATTTTTTTTCATGGTGTCCTCCATTGTTGCTAACTATATAAATAATTTCTATATATGCTGAAACTTTTCATTACTTATATAATACCATTTATTTCAATTCCTGCAACAAAAGTTTTTTTGAAAAGTTCTTTTCCCTTATGCTCTTTCTAATTCAAACCAAAAAGCGACTCCTTCTTCCATATTTTCCACACCATATTTCTGTTTTAAAGACTCCATAATCGCTTTTACAATGGATAATCCTATACCACTGCCACCATACTCTCTGGTTCTTGCCTTATCTACTTTGTAAAATTTGTCCCAAATCTTTGGAATGCTTTCTTCCGGAATGTTATCTCCTGTGTTTTTTACTAAAATTCTTACATTTTCTTCCTGTAGCTGAAATTCCACTGTTATTTTTTTATTTCCGCAATCATCTTCTTTTACATGGTTAATTGCATTTGAAATATAATTCATAAACACTTCTTCTATTTTAAATTCATCTGCCCATACAAAAATCGGTTCTGATTTTTCCAATTCTAATTTTACCTCATTCTGCTGGAACAAAATATCCGCAGACTGTAAATAATTACAAATCAATGTATAGATATCAATTCTTTCCATCGTTATGGTATCGTTTCCGAATTCCAACTGGTTTAAAGTAAGAAGTTTTTTCACCATATCGTTCATTTTTCGAGCTTCATCCACAATAACTTCACAATAATAATCTCTTTCTTCCGGGCTTTCCGAAACCTCATCCTTTAAGCCTTCTGCATATCCTTGAATTAATGCAATGGGTGTTTTTAATTCATGAGAAATATTTGCCAAAAATTCCGAACGCATTTCTTCATTTTTTTCTTTTAATTGGATATCTTTTGTCAGTTCTATATTAGCTGTTTTTAATTCTGAAATTGTTTTCTCCAATTCCATGGACATAAAATTGATATTTTCACCCAAAATACCAATCTCATTATCTTTTTCTCCCATATATTTTACGTTAAAATCCAAATTTGCAACTCTTTCGGAAATCCAGGCAAGTTCCATAATGGGGTTCGTATAACGTTTTGTTAAAAACCAAATAATAATCCCACTGCTAATAGTAGAACATATTCCTACATATGCCAAAAAACGATTGGATATTCCTACACTGTCACGAATACTTTCCAAAGGAGTTCTTAACAGAAACATATCACCATTATCCAGATTTCCCCACAAATCCACATAATCTGTTTTGCTGATTTTATCTGTTACCACCAACATTTTATAATTTTTTGTTTCTTCCATAAATTTTTGAGAATTTCTGTCTATAAACAAAAGATTATCCCACAACTGCCTTCTGGATTGTTCTTCATCCACTCCGAAAGCTGTTAACTTCTGTGTCCGGGTATCTATAACTAAACCATTAATATTAAAACGGCTGCATAAATTTGTCAGTGTTACATTATAAAACTCCTCCGAATCCAACTGCCCTGTTTTTCCGGCTTTGTTCAAGATTTCATAAACCTGTATTAAATTCTTTTGCTTTTCTCCTAAATAATAATCATCCAGAAATATACTGTTAACCAACCAGGTAAAAACTACCGTAGCCGCCATCATCCCTATGAAAATTCCCGCAAATTGTTTTCTGATCGAATGTTTCATGTTCTTCCTCTTATTTGCATATTTATTCTGCTCTATGATAAAACTTAGTTTTCAGTATAAATGTCTTATTATATTATGTCAAAAGACTTGCATTTTTTTCACAGTTATTTCACATATAACAAAAAATCTCCGTCAACGGAATTGCATTGAAGAAGCCTGTACCTCCAAAACATTCCCTGATATCCCCGGAATACCACCAACTAAACTTACCCCAAATATCCATATACCTAAAATATTTCCTATCATTTTTTTCATAGTTTATTCTCTCTAGTATTATATTATGGTCAAATACTTGTTTTATTTTTTAATGACCCGTATAACCGCGTTTTTCCATATTATCCTTCCGCATACTTTTTGTCAATTTTTAATCAAAATAAAGATATATTAAAACAAATTTTGTCATCAAATTATCCTGTAACATATAAAAAGAGACGCCCGTGCAAAGCACGAAGCGTCTCATGATAAAGGGGAAGGTAAAAGCTTAATAATTTACAAACCCTAGATATAAACTAATTAGCCTCAAGAAACAAGTTTCTTGGGCTCGCGGGCAGCGCCAAATTAAAACGCAAGCGTTTTAGCTTGACTTATGCCTAACGCGAAGATTATCTCTGTACACGACCTGAACCGTCGCCACCAGCTAATTTCATAACTTCATCCATAGATACTAAGTTGAAGTCTCCTTCGATAGAGTGTTTCAAACAAGAAGCTGCTACAGCGATTTCGATTGTTTCCTGAGAACTACAACCATTTAAGCAAGCTGCGATAAGACCGCCACCGAAGCTGTCTCCACCACCTACACGGTCAACGATGTGCATAGAGTATTTTTTGCTGAAGTAGTAGTCGTTACCATCGAATAACATAGCAGACCATAAGTTGTCATTTGCAGAGATAGATTCTCTTAATGTAATAGCAACTTTTTCAAATCCGAAACGATCAGCTAACTGTTTAGCTACATCTTTGTAACCTTCATGGTTAACTGTACCTGTTGTTACATCTGTATCAGCAGCTTTGATTCCGAATACGTCAGAAGCATCTTCTTCGTTTGCGATACATACGTCAACATATTTACAAAGCTCACCCATAACTTCACCGGCTTTAGCTTTGCTCCATAATTTATTTCTGTAGTTTAAGTCACAAGAAATTTTAACACCAGCTTCTTTAGCAGCTTTACAAGCTTCTAAACAAAGGTTAGCAACGTTGTCATTTAATGCTGGAGTGATACCTGTAAAATGGAACCATTCTGCACCATCAAAAATTTCTTTCCAGTTAAAGTCATCAGCTGTTGCTGTGTAGATAGAAGAACCTGCACGGTCATAGATAACTTTGGAAGGTCTCTGAGAAGCACCTTTTTCAAGATAGTAGATACCTACTCTGTCACCACCACGAGCGATGTAGGATGTATCAACACCGTATTTTCTTAAAGAGTTTACTGCTGCCTGTCCAATTTCGTGTGTTGGTAATTTAGATACAAATTTTGCATCAAAACCATAGTTAGCAAGAGAAACCGCTACGTTAGCTTCTCCACCACCAAATGTAGCACCTAATTTATCAGCCTGTACAAAACGATAATATCCTTCTGGTGCTAATCTTAACATTAATTCTCCAAATGTAATAACTTTCTTGCTCATCTTACTTATTCTCCTCTGCTTTCTTTTACAATCTGTACACATTCTTTAGCTAATTCAGTAATTGCTGCGAAATCGCCTGCTTTTACTAATTCATTTTTAACCATCCAGCTACCGCCACAAGCGATAATTCTGTTATATGCAAGATAATCTCTTACGTTCTTAGGACTGATTCCGCCTGTTGGCATAAACTTAAGACCAACATAAGGAGCAGCCAAAGCTTTAATCATGTTTAATCCACCGGCTGGTTCTGCTGGGAAGAATTTTACAACTTCAAGACCGTTTTCTAATGCCTGTTCCATATCACTTGCATTAGCACATCCGGGAGTAATTACGATTCCTTTTTCCACACAATATTTTACGATTCTTGGGTTAAGACCAGGGCTAACAATAAATTTAGCACCTGCTGCAACAGCACGGTCTACCTGTTCTGTTGTAAGAACTGTACCTGCTCCTACAAACATTTCAGGGAATTTTTCGCTCATAATACGAATGCATTCTTCTGCTGCTTCTGTTCTGAATGTAACTTCTGCACATGGAAGTCCGCCTTCACAAAGTGCTTTTGCTAAAGGTTCTGCATCTTTAGCATCATCCAATACAACTACCGGAATAATACCGATTTTCTGAATTTGTTCTAACACTGGATTCATAGGTTATCACATCTCCTTCATATAATTTTTTGCTTATTTAAGTTCCTTCGTGGCTTCTATAAGTATTATAACTCATTTTAGCAAAAATCAAATTGATAGTCTTGCTTTTCACATTGCAAAAGTTGTGGTTTTGTGCTAATATTTACTAAAATAATTATATTACATAAAATTTGTATGGATTTACCTAAAAAAATAACTAAACACTAAAAATTACACATAAAACATAAAAAGGAAAAATACTTTCATCATGAAAAAATATTTGCAAATGCCCTTCAGTACCAGAGAATATATGCTTTCAAAAGACTTTGAGCTCTTCTATTATAATGATAAACATATTACTCCTTTAAAGGAACACAGCCACAAATATTATGAGTTCTATTTTTTCCTTGGAGGAGATGTTTCCATTACCATAAAAAATCAGACCTATCCCTTGCAAAAAGGAGATATGGTTCTTCTTCCTCCGGATATAAAGCACTACATTACCATACATGATCCGGATATTGCTTATCAACGTTTTGTATTTTGGTTTACTCCGGAATTTGCAAAAGAATTGCATCATATTTCAGAGGATTATGTTTACTTATTAAAACATTCCAAAGATAATAAGCAGTACATCTATCATTTTGACACCATTACCTTTAATACCATTCAGTCAAAATTATTTTTAATATCCGATGAAATTCACTTTGATCATTTTGGAAAGGCTGTAAAACTATCTCTTGCCGTAAAGGATTTAATTCTACACTTGAGCCGTGTGGTATATGAAATGATTAATCCACAGATTACCAAAGAACAGCATGGTTTATTCGAAAAAGTAATTGATTATATTAATGAACATTTGGAAGAAGATTTGTCCTTAGAACGTTTGGCAAAAATGTTTTTTGCCAACAAATATCATATTGCTCATTTGTTTAAGGAAAAATACGGAATGCCACTTCATCAATATGTCATCAAAAGACGTCTGGCATTATGCAAAGATGCTTTACTAAACAATGAAGAAATCACGGAAATCTGTCTTCTTTGCGGCTTCAGTGATTACTCCAGTTTTTATCGGGCTTTTAAAAAAGAATATGGACTTTCTCCGAAACAATATAAAAGCCAACATTTCAGAATTGATAAGGAATCTTAACAAAGGTTGTTGCAAAATATCAATCAGGGATATTTTACAACAACCTTCTTTTTACACTTCCTTATATTTTTCTACAATATGCTTATACAAAGACCGTACCGCCGGTGCCATAAATTCCGGATTCATGGCTGCAATTCCAATAATCCGGCTTGCCTTTGGATAAATAGGATAACAATCCACATCATAGGGAATATCATTCATCACTAACCTTGGCATAAGGCAGATTCCAAAGCCTTTTTCTACCAAGGCAACCGTAGACAAGTCGTCTACTACATGATAACTGGATTTAATATTTAAAGAATTTTCTTTCAAAAAATTTTGAATATCCGCATCCGTACACTCCCTCTGGGTTACAAACTCAGACTTTCGCATATCTTCAATAGTTACATACTCTTCGGTACTGACTCTGGGAGTTCCTTTGGGAAGCACACAAACTAACGGATCCTCATATAAAGGCTCAATAGGAATATCTTTGGCACTGGAAACGGATAAAAATCCCAAGTCTACCACACCATTTTTTAACCAATATGCCACATCCACATAGGTTCCCTGAAACACTTCAATTTCAATTTCCGGATATTTTCCCTGAAAAGAATTTAAAATATCGGGAAGCCAGTTAGTACAAACACTGGAAAAAACGCCCAGCTTTACTTTTCCCTTTTTCAGACCATTTAATTCCGAAATTGCCTGTTGCAAACTTTCATCACTATTTAAAACTACATTTACATAGGGAAGCAGCTGTTCCCCATAATTTGTCAATGTTACTCCTGCTTTACTTCTAACCAGCAAAGCAAATCCTAATTCCTTTTCTAAGGCTGCCACGGAATGACTTACGGCAGAAGGTGTTAGCCCCAACACCTCTGCCGCTTTATAAAAACTTCCCATATCAGCTACTGCTTTTAATATCTGATAAGATAATAAAGTCATCTTAGTTTTCCCTCGCACATCTGTATAACAAATTTTCCCATCTACGGTCAACTTCCTGCTGGAACTGTACCAGTAAATCTTCATTGCCCTTTTTAAACAAATGCTTAAATCTTCCCTGTTCTTTTAAGAAATCTTCAATTGGTAATTTTTTCTTAGGTTCATAATTTAAAATCCATTTTCCATGGTCTACTTCAAATAATGGCCAATAACAGGTTTCCACTGCCAACTTACAGATTTTCATAATCTCAGAGGTTTCATATCTCCAACCTCTGGGACATGGTGTCATCATATTTAAAAAACTTGCACCTTCTGTATAAATGGCTTTTTCCGCTTTTCTATGAATATCCTTGAAATCCGTTGTCAAAGTAGTCTGTGCCACATACGGAACATCATGTTCTGCAATGATAGCTGCCAAATCCTTACGGTTTTGCATTTTACCATTAGACTGGCTACCTACCGGAGTCGTAGTAGTATCTGCATACATAGGAGTTGCAGAAGATCGTTGAATTCCGGTATTCATATAAGCTCCATTATCATAGCAAACATAAACCATATCGTGATTACGTTCCATAGCTCCGGATAAAGACTGGAACCCAATATCATAAGTTCCGCCATCTCCACCAAAAGTAATAAATTTATAATTTACGTCTGCTGGAATTTTCCCTTTTTTCTTTAGTGCTTTATAAGCAGTTTCCACACCACTTAACGTTGCTCCTGCATTTTCAAACGCATTATGAATATAACTGTCTTCCCATGCTGTGTATGGATACATATATGTAGATACTTCCAGACAGCCTGTAGCATTACCGATTACTGCATAATCGCCTTCGTGAAGTGCACGAAGTACTGCACGAACTCCAATGGTAGCTCCACATCCGGCACACATTCTATGTCCCGGAGCCAGACGCTCCGGTTTATTCATAATTTCTTTTAAATTTAAATTGTTCACGGTTTGTTGCCTCCTATTTACGAAGTCCGATATACTGATACTGTTCCACTTGCACGCCACTGGTTACCGCATCGTCTAATTCTGCAAAAATGTCAAACACATTTTCCACTGTAAAATCTCTGCCTGCAAGACCATAAATATAGTTTACAGCATCAATCATAACCTTATTTCTGTAAAGTGCTGCAGTCACTTCACTGCCTAACGGTCCTCCGTTTCCATTGTAGCTTTCACATCTGTCCATAATAGCTACAGCCTTACATCTGGAAAGTGCTGCTGCAATTTCTTTTGCCGGGAACGGTCTGAATACTCGAAGTTTCAGTACACCTACTTTTTTTCCCTGTTCTCTTAATTCATCCACTGCCTGTTTTGCAGTCCCTGCTGCTGATCCCATGATAAGCATGATATAATCTGCATCTTTTGTTCTGTATTCTTCAAAAAATCCGTATTTTCTTCCGGAAATTTTTTCATATTTTTTTCCAACATTTATAATAACATCTGCTGCATTTTCCAAAGCTATTTCCTGATTTTTTCTTGCTTCCATAGCATAAGCTGAAATTGCATAAGGTCCTACAGACATAGGTTTTCCCGGATTTAATAAAAATTCTTCCGGTTCATATTCTCCCACAAAGTTTTTTACCACATCATCATCCATAAGTTCAATATTTTCCACTGCATGGCTGGTAATGAAACCATCCTGACAAATCATAATTGGAAGATGCACATCTTTGTGTTCTGCAATCGGATATGCTTGAATAAAGTTATCATATACTTCCTGATTATTCTCAGCATAAATCTGAATCCAACCGGTATCTCTGGCGCCCATACTGTCAGTGTGGTCGCAGTTAATGTTAATAGGACCGGATAAAGTTCTGTTTACCAATGCTAATGCTAATGGCATACGATTGGATGCCGCCAGCAACAATTCTTCCCACATTAAGGCAAGACCTGCAGAAGAGGTAGCTGTTAAAGTTCTGGCTCCCGCAGCCTCAGCTCCTATGGCTGCACTCATGGAAGAATGTTCGCTTTCTACCGGAATAAACTCTGTATCTACTTCTCCATTAGCTATATAGTTTGATACCATTTGAGGTATTTCTGTAGATGGTGTAATAGGAAACGCAGGCATGACATCGGGATTAATCTGTTTGATGGCATATGCCACCGCTTCGTTTCCTGACATTCTGTCTTTCTTTGGCATCTTATCTTCCCTCCTTCATTTCAATAGCTCCAAAAGGACAAACCTTAGCGCAAATGCCGCAGCCCTTGCAATGGTCAAAATCAAAATCAGCTCTCTTACTGTCCTTTACCGGAATGGAACAATCGGGACATACCGGTGCACAAAGAAGGCATTGTTTGCATTTTTCTTCCAAAAAAACAGGAGTGTTGGTTCTCCACTCCCCTGTTTTAAAACCTTTAGAAGTTGCCGCTGCAAACATCATCAACCCTTCTGTTAACTCCTGATGAGGAGTAGTTTCGTTGATTTTATTTACATCTGTTCTCATATTTTATCTCCTAAATGAGTATTTTTATTTCTGTTTTAATATTCTCCTGCCACTACGCAATTTTTACTACCACTTCTTCTAACGCATCCTGTAAAGCATCAAAAGTCATTTCTAATGCTTTCATATTACCTTCGATAACTTCAGGTTTCTTTGCAAATTTGTGACTGTAAGAAGCTCTCATTTCTTTCATAAAGATTTCTCTTGTCATAACACCACTGACTGCAACTGCTGCTGCCAACATTGGAGAGTTGGGGAAATTTTTACCAAGAGCTTCTGTAGAAATCTGTCTTGCATCTACCGTATAAACAGCTCCTTTGTATCCATGAAGTAATAAACGGACCTCTTCTGCCGACTGGGCTGTATTTACAATTACAGCTCCGTCTTCTTTTAAACCTGCAGTAACATCAACTGAATGTAATAAAGTTTCGTCCACAACAATTACCAAATCAGGTGTGTATATATTGGAATGAACCCGTATTTCATTCCTGCTGATTCTGTTATATGCGGTGATTGGAGCACCCATTCTTTCCGGACCATATTCCGGGAATCCCTGTACATATGCACCTGTCTTAAAAGCTACATCTGCTAATAAAAGTGCTGCTGTTTTTGCTCCCTGACCGCCTCTTCCATGCCATCTGATTTCTAAACTCTTTTTCATAATCTGCCTCTTTTCTTTATAAATGAATTTCGTTCATGTCAAACTTGAATTTTTCTGTTTCATTAACTAGACTTTATTATATTACATTCTTTAAAAAAGTAAAGTGAAATTGTGAACTTTATTCATTTGTAAGATGAATTATTTTCATCTTTATTTTATCAAAAAGGCTGTCCTCCTCTTTGGAAAGACAGCCGCTTTATAATTTTAATATGAAATAAATCCAAACTGAGCTAAAGTATAAAAAACTAATATAATTACTAAAAATACCGGTGCAATGTATTTAATCATTACACGAAAGATTCTGCGTCTTTTAAACTCTTCCCCATTTTTGGTAATTTCATCTTCAATATCCTTCAGATTCATGAACCATCCTGCAAGTACGCAAGTTGCAATGGCAAGAATCGGCATCATAACACTGTTGGAAATATAGTCAAAGAAAGTTAAAAAGTCCATTCCAAGTACAGTAATATGAGACCAAACACCATATCCCAATGCAGATGGAATTCCCAAAACCAAGGTAACGGCATAAATAAAAATAACTGCCTTAATACGGGTCAGTTTAAATTTATCCATAAACATGGATACAATAGCTTCCATCAAAGAAATAGAACTGGTCAAAGCTGCAAGAAATACCAATACAAAGAAAGCTCCACCAATAAAATTGCCCATTGGCATGGAATCAAATACCATCGGCAAGGTTTTAAACATCAAACCGGCACCACCGGTCTTCAATCCTTCTTCTCCGCTGAAAATATAAACTGCCGGAACAATCATCATACCGGACAATACAGCAACTATAGTATCAAAAATTTGGATATTGGTTACGGATTTATTTAAATTAATATCATCCTTCACATAAGAACCGTATGCCACCATAATTCCCATCGCAATACTTAAAGAATAAAATAACTGCCCCATGGCTGCGCACAAGGTTTTAAAAGAAAACTTAGAAAAATCCGGTAATAAATAGTATTTAATTCCTTCTCCAGCTCCCGGTATGGTAGCCACAAAAATAGCAATTCCAATGGTAATCAAAATCAAAACCGGCATCATAAATTTGCTGACACGTTCTACCCCTTTTTCAACCCCAAAAGCAACTACTACGGTTGTAATGGTAATAAATAGGAAAAAGGTAAATAAGGAAGATGCTGTCTGTCCGATAAAACCATTAAAATATGCACTGTCTGCTGCTGCTTTTCCCTGACCGGTCAAAAATACCGTCATATATTTAATAACCCAACCACCAATTACACTGTAATATGGCAAAATTAATACAGGAATCAATAAGGACAAAATCCCCATCCATCCAAACTTCTTATTTAACTTTTCATAAGCGCTAATGGAACTTACTTTTGTCTTTCTTCCCATGGCAATTTCCAAAATTAATAAGGAAAATCCAAAAGTAAATACTAAAATCAAATAAACTAACAGAAAAATTCCGCCACCATACTGTGCTGCCAAATATGGAAAACGCCATAAATTACCCAATCCAACGGCACTGCCGGCTGCTGCCAAAATAAATCCTATGTTTCCTGAAAAACTACTTCTTTTTTCGTTCATGATATGCCTCCTCATGTCTCAAATTTTAATGTCATCTTGAAACATCTTCTTTTGTATACACAACGAAAAACATTTTATCATTAATCTTTATATTTCGTCAAATTCTTTAATCAAAATTAATCATAGTTCCTTTTGCCCAAGGACTTCCTATATCACATCTTCCGTGATGATATTGCTGTTTAACATCATCCTCTGACTGTTCTTCATCAAAAAGAATTTTAATCCCTTATAAATATTTTTATATCTAAATGCATTACTTTCTTAGAAAATCTTTTTAAATCTAAATATCATTGGATACATTCCCATGGTAAAAAACACCAATATTCCATAACGGATTACTCTCAATACATTTGCCAGCTCTTCTACAGAAATCAAACCGAAGATTGTTTTTAAGATCACATTTGCACCCAAAAACACTGCCAATCCGCCAACCACACGAATAATAGATTTCTTCACATCTTTTGTGTTCTCAAACTGTACATATTTTTCTTCAAAAAGGCTGGATGCAAAGAATCCAAGCATCATACCAAAACAGGTAAAGTAATCGTTACTGGTACAATAAAAGCATCCCGGAACCGTTAATACAGTAGTTAAAAGATATAATTTCCACTTTACCAGTATTTTTTTCTGTAAAAAGGTCATTACTGCAACTACTACAGCCCCCAATAGCCAACCTGCCATTACATCCGTTGGGTAATGTACTCCCAAACACACTCTGGACAAACCAACCAGAAAGGGGATTATGATTCCGATTATCACCAACCATTTTTTCTTCCCGTACACCGGTAGTGAAAAATACATCGTAGAGGAATTACTGGTATGTCCGCTTGGAAATGAGTAGCCCTGAAGCAATGGGTCATATAAATCCCCTTCATGTACAGGTTTAAAACACTTCACTTCCGGATGAACCATGTAAGGACGGTATCGCAAAAACACATTTTTTATCATAGGATTAGCAACCAGACCTACCATAAGATTGGTTCCCACATAAACTCCGAATTTTTTATCGTAGCACCAATAAATAAATCCCAATATGGCTACCATAACCGTCTCTTCGCCTAGCATGGTTACCAGTGTTGCTATGGTGGCTCCTGCCTCTCCCAATAAATTCTGAAGCCAGACCATCAGAGCCGGTTCCCAGTTAAAATAAAACGTATTTCCCATTCTTCTCTCCACATATCTCTTATTTTTTCTAAAATTTCAAAAACCTTAAATTCCTGCTCTCTATTTTCGTAAAATAAAAAGTATCAGTAATAAATCAAGCAATGCCATTCCTAAAAATACCATAGAATGTACACATCTGCTTAATACAGATGTATCATTATCATTTAAACTCAGTGAAAGGGCCGGCATATGATCATCCTCTAATTTTTCTAATTGTTCCCTGCCTATTTCTTCATCTAAAGGTGATATCATACCATATAAATCAACAGAATTACCTTTACGAAGCTGCTCTGTTTTTTTATCTGTCCGTACCCCCATTATAAACTGTTCTCCCTTAGAATCCGTAACCAGTACATTGAAATAATAATATTTAACCGAATATAAAAAAGTCGAATCTACAGTCACAAATTCTCCAAATTCATCCAACACTTCATAATTCTCTGCTTCCAAACAATACCATTTATCATTTAATTCAGAAAATGAAGAAATACCATTTTTATATATATTAATTGCCTTATTTCGAGGCAGATTAATATAAGATACAAATAAAAATAATACAAAAATAAGAAAACAAAATACTATCGCAATCAATTTATTTCCTTTCATTCCACTTGTTTCACTATTGTTTGTCATAATACTCCACTAACCGTTCTATAAAAGCATTACGTTCTTCATCTTCATACCCACGGAAAAAGACTTCATCTATTGCCTCATGATTAAAAAAGAATTGTGTTCCATCCCCCATATTTCCTTCCGGATATACAACAGCAATATAATCATATTCAACATTATTAGCTTTATTAATTTGCTTTACACCATAAATCATTGCTTTCTTGCTTGCTTCTTTTAAAATAACTACTGAACCTATGGGTAATAATTCTCTTACATTATTTTTCATTTTTTCTTTCTCCTAATTCAAGATTTTAGCCAAATTTTAAAAATCCCCATCCACATTTGGCGCCTTTTATATTTTGTATTCCTTTTTTTATTTTATTAAAACCTTTTGATACGGCATCTCCTACCTTTTCTCCCGTATCATTTAGGAATTTCCCAACTTTTTCTCCTGTGTCACTTATGAATTCGCCTACTTTTTCGCCCGTGTCACTTATGAATTCAACTACTTTTTCGCCTGTGTCGCATACAAAATCGGATGCAGCTTCTACCCAACTGGTTTGGGATCCCTTGGTTGCCCATTCTACAAGAGAGTCTAATGCCCAATCTACAGCGACCGTAACTCCGGCTGTAACTGCACCTACTGCCCAAACCGGTGCAGATACTCCCAATGCTGTAACAATGGCTCCTATTCCTGCACCTACTGCAATTCCTTCTGCAGCTTTTATTAGGGTTTCTGTAACAGTTTCGCCCCAAAATCTTCCGGTAAACTCGCCAAATTCTTTAAAGTTATCATAACCGCTTTCAATAAGGGCTGCTGCCCAGTTACATGCAGTCGAAATTCCATTTTTTACACTGGAAAAATCCACATATTTTCCTAACGCATTCTTTAATGGATTCCCCTTATATTTTCCGGCATCAAACAATTCTCCCCAATCGATTTTTCCGCCATCAATATTTTTTATCACACCACCGGCTTGACTTATCAGATTACTTATCACATTTCCAGCATTTCCTTCAATACCATTTCGAATGATATCTACTCCTGCCCCGATTGGTCCTGCTGCTGAAGTAAGCATCTTGTATATTATATCGTCTATGCGCTCGGCTGTACTTTTTGACTCAGAACCGGAATCCGGATTAGAAGTCGAACCTGAGGATGCTGCATTTCCCCAGCCTATGACAGCATGAGCACAAATCCCTTCTTCTGTAGCTTTATATCTTCGGGCAATTTCCTTTAACCCATTTGCCATATTTCTGTTTGCTTTGGCTTCTTCTGAAATATCATAGGAAACTTTTCGCAATCCACGCGCAACTGATTGATTGCTTCCTATATTAAAACTCAGACTGTTACTTATGCGTTCAATTTCTTCACTATATTGATATAATTTCTGCGTATACCTTTCCAAATCGTTTGCATATTGTTTCATCTGCGAAGATTTAACCCAAAACTCTGCCATTCTTCTCCCCCGTTTCTCATGCCCCTCTTTTTAAAGTAATTTCACACACATTTCACCACAATAATCGAAACATTATCACCGGCTCCTGCTTTATAGCATGCTGACAACATTTTCTTTACACATTTTTCTACTTTACTCTCAGATACAAATTGCAGCATTCCTGCTAATTTTTTTTCAGAACACATTTTATACAAACCGTCAGAGCATAGTAAAAAAGTATCTCCCTGCCTCAATATGTCAGTTTTCGATGCCAAAGCCAAATTTTCCTTTGTTCCTACGGATTGAAGTAATTTTCCATAATTAGGATGATTAATAATTTCCCTTTTTGAGAATCTCTCCTGTATGTCCGGACTATTTTCCCAAACATCATCTTTCATAAGGGATTTTATTTTCCATCCTTCTTTTTTGTAAATCCGGCTGTCTCCTATATTAATAATTCCGTAATATTCCTTATATATAAACAAAAGAATGCATGTAGATCCGCATATCTGCTCCTGATTATATCTAAAAAATATTTCGCTGTTAATTTCTTCCAGTTTATGTTCCAAGGATTCCATCATTTTGAGAAAATTTCCATCATATAATTCTATGGAAAAATGCTCTACCCATTGGGAAAGCTTATTTGTAATCATCTGACTGGCAAGCTCTCCACTGCTATATCCTCCCATTCCATCTGCAACAACAAACAAGCTAACATCTTTATCTTTTCCGGAATATGTAAATATAGAGTCCTGATTGTTTTCTCTCTTTAATCCTATATCACAAATACCTGAGTATACTATTCTCATACAATACTCACTTCTACATGCATACTTACACGTCCCATTTTAATAATACATCCTGAAGATATCTCTACTTCTGATATTACCTGATTATTATTCACATAGGTCTTATTACTGGACTGTAAATCCATCAAATAAATTCTGCCGTTTCTCATTTCAATAGCACAGTGTGTACTGGAAATAAAGGGATCGTAATCAATACATATATCTGCTTTTGCAGCCGATCTCCCAATAATAATTCTTTTGTTCATATAGGCGGTATAACGTCTTGCAGGCATATTGACATCTGTAAGAGTTAATTTGGCTTTTCTGACTTCATTAAACAACTGAACGGTCGTTCCTCTGTCATAATTATAAACCGGTCGTTCCACAGAAAACATCTCTGTTTTCGTGTTCTCAAAAGGATCTGCAATTTCCCTGATTACATTCTCTTCTTTCTTTTTCTTTATATGCGAAATTATCATTGCAACCACAAATGCCACAATGGCTGCAATAGAAATGCATAAAATTATTATCACAATCTTAGTCTCCTCTATTATCATATTTGTTATGAATATTTTAAATAAGCAAAAAGGTGGTTATAAAATTTAATATTTTTACGCCACCCTTTTACACTATTTAAACTTTAAATTACATCAAGAAACTTCGTTTTTACAGAGTTATACAATAACATCTGCCTGTAATGCGGAACCGGATTCTACGTTTGTACTTTCTGCCTGTTTGTAATTGTTAGCCATTTCATTCAAATCGTTAGAATGTTCTATAATCATTTTATGTATTCTTGTCATATCGTCATTTAAACCACTAAATTTTGCATGATATGCAGTATGAGCTTCTCCTCCCCATGTAGTTGATAAAGAATTTACTGTTTCTATCATCTGATTTGTAATTGTCTGAACCTGCGATGCCACTGTTGCAAATTCCTGTGATGTGCTCATAAGTTTTTCCGGTGTTACTAATAAATTACCTGTCATAATTCTATTCTCCTTTTCAAGATATTATCTTTCTTATTATCAAATCATCTAAATTATTATCCCAGCTAAGTTTTTATTTATCTTATATTAATATTTTCTGCTGGATGCAATGTTTACGTTCAGTGCTTCTTTATTATCGTATTCTGCTGCATCATTATTCAATGTAACAATATACTGTTCAATCAATGTATGGAAGTTATTCCACTGAGTCTTATCGCTGTTAAAAGCATTATGGAATGCATTTTTTGCATCACCTTCCCACATACTTGCTAAACTTCCTTCACAGTTTACCAATTCATCCACTTTTGCTCTAAACTGACTGTTCAGATTTTTTAATTCATCTGCCTTTCTTCTTAATTCTGCTGAAGTCACTCTGATTTCTGACATTTCTTTTTCCTCCTGTTTTTATATTTTTATTTTGTTTTTATTTCATTTGTTTTTTATATCGTATTGTATTCTCTTGCCCGAGCAAGCGCTAATGCATACATCTCCGCATCATAAATTCTTTTTGCAACGGTTCTGATTTCTGATGCTACACTATGTAATGAACGTACGGTAGAACGCATATCTGTTTGAAGACGTTCTCCTTTTTTTAAATATTGTCTTGCATTTTCACCTTTCCAGTTAACTGAAATATTTTGCAGGGTTCCTTCAAAATCAGATGTTGTCAAATTTGATAAACTATTTGCAATTTCATCCAGTTCATTTGCCTGTTGCATTGCACGATTATAATTAAACGTAATCGTTCCTTCTGATAATGCCATGTCTTCCTCCTATGAAATAAGATTTGCATCAAGAGCTGATGCTGATTGAACATTTCTGCTTTCTGCTGCTCTGTAATTTTCTGAAATTGCCAATAAATCATCCGGATGTTCTAATAATCTTCTAAGCATCTGAGCAACATCATCTTTTTGTTCATTATATAATTTTCTATGAAGTTCTCCTGCCTCACCAATCCAATAGTTCTTTGTTCTATCCATGGTTTCTTCAAGAAGCTCAAAACGTTTTTTCATATCGTTTCCTAATCGTCTTACCTCTTCTGCCTGTGTTACAAGCACTTCCGGTGAGACCTTTACAGCTACACTTCCAATTCCGGCCATCTCTTGTCCTCCCTTATTAAATTGCTATTGAAGCAATGATACCACTTACTTCTGCTTCACAGGAATTATATTCCTTTTTTGCGTACTCCATACAATCTATAATTTTTTGCACAGTATTGCATAATTCAGTCATATCATTCTGATCTTTATTAAATTGAATATTGAAAGCTTGATTTGCCGGTCCATCCCACATACTATCCAATACACGAACTGCATTATACATCCTATTTAAATCATTTCTTATTTCATTTAACTGTTGCTGCAACCTTTCAATGTCACCGGACAATGTAGATGTGTTAATTGCAATTTCCTGTCCCATGAGCCCCACTCCTTTCTCTAATCAATTCTAATTAGTTTCTCAGTGCCACTATACTTTGTAAATTCCTGTAATTGAAATGAATATTTATATCTTACTCTACATGCATCACCCTGTTCAACAATACGATTCTCTGCTGTCCGATACAACCAACTGATTTTCATCAATCCCTGAATCATATCCAAAAGCTTTTGTTGCTGTTCTTCCAATTCATTTTTCTTAGCCTTCAACTGTGCAACTGCATGATTCATTCCGGAAAGGGAATTCAATGTATTAATTACATCTTCTATTCTCTGTATTTCATAATATCTTTTTTTTGCCTGATATTGTAAACTTTCACAATTTCTATCCAGATGCGTTCTCCAAACACTAACCATGTTCTCTCCCTTCCTTGTAAACCTATCATAAACCATTTTTTTCTCTTTGTATCATTTTCTGACCAACTGCATATTTTTTATGACCAACGACACATTTTAGATAAAAATAAGGCTGTGACCGGTTACAACATTACACTCTGCCAGTGTTTTGTTATTTTCCAAGATACTATTAGTGTCTTTATCACACAATAAAAGTTCTGTCACATTTCCTACAATAGACACTCTTTCTTTCTGACTAATCATTTCGCATATTTCTTCAATTACCGTGGAAATCAGTGCTGTTTCACTCAATTGAAAGTCATACACTTTATTCACACTTGGAACAATTACATCTACCAATACCATTTTCGTTCTCCTGTATTTCCTGAAATAATTCCATCATTTTCTTTTCCGTATATGAAAATATTCTAATATTTTCCTCATTAACTATAACTATCTTATCTTGTATCGGCTGTTTTACCACTGCAATATAACATTTCTTATTTCCACTACGTGGATTCTGAATTCTAAAAAGCGAATTCACTTGTGGTATTTCCCACAAGTTTTCCGCACTTTCCAAATTTCCTTTTTCAAGAAACTCTATCAATTGCTCTCCTATGACATCCCGCTCTCTACGCTTTTCTGAAAAGTCTTCCCACAAAGTATCCGCCAATAAAGCTTCAGAATCTTTTAAGAATGAAAAAAATTCTTCTTTATTCATCAGTTCACACTTTACATATTCACCTTTTCTGGTGCCATCCCGCATAAGAACAAATTTCGCTTCATCCGAAAAATAAATACAATAACCGGGAACACTTTCATCTTTTGCAGAAATAGTTATTACTGTTTCGCTTTTTTTCAAAATCGAAAAAATAGCTTTAACTTCTTCAGAAACAACAAATTCTGTTTCTCCTACCATTATATATCCTTTTTTATAAAGTTGAAACAGAATTTGATTATATGTATCCTTTTTTGCATTCTCCTGCAAATTCACATCCTCATGCGCCTTAAAACATACCAACTGCGTAATATCATAAGCATCACATATAACCGAAAATTCTTCCTTAGAAAACCCCAAACTTTTTCCCATTCTTCCACACTTTACTTTCCAAATTGTTTTAATACCGGCTTATAACTTCGCGATAACGGAACGGAAAAGCCTTGAGTCAATATAAGTTGATTCTGAGATAACATTATTTTTTCTATTTTAGCAGTATTCACTATGAAGCTTCTATGACATCTGACAAACTCCTCAGGCAATTCTTCCTCCAATTGCTCTATGGTACTATAAAATCCATATTCACAATTCAAAGTCCTAAGGAAAATCTTCTTTTCCCTTGCTTCTAAATAAAAAATCTCTTGATATGGCAAAATAGTTTTGCCATCCTTATTTTCTATTATATAACTCTTCTGGTTATTTTCATCATATTCTCTCTGAAAATAAGAAGCAATAAACTCTTTCATTGTTTCATAAACATTCTCAGTTCTTAAAGGTCTCATCAGCATAGAATCTGCTTTAATCCCGGGACGTAAATATTTCACAGGAGAAATACTTACATCTGTTATCAGCATTAATCCTGCTTCTTCATAATTTCTTCGGAATTCTATCAGCTTATCCAATGCTCCATCTAATGTAATATCATAGCAACTCATATCAACCAACGGCCGCTGACTGAGCAAATTATTAATTTCCGGAATAGATTGCAAACAATCTATATTCCATTCTTCCTCCGTCAGCTTTGCCGCTAATTCTTTAATTGTGTTTTTTAAAGGGTTTATTTCTTTTTCCTTCGATTCCAATATAACCATGGAAACCATAACAATTACTCCGTACGATATAATGGTAATACTACTGTTGTAGTTGCTTCCTCTTCATTGGTAGGCAACATAGCAATACCCTTTTTCACCGTCTTACCCTGCTCCATATACGGAACATAGTCGAAATTCAATATTCTTTGTGCCGATACATTTCCACCCAGATGCATACCATTTTTATCTTTAATAAATGCATTATAAATTTTATACCCTGCCAAATCCATAGCCTCATCCTGATTAAAGCCTGCAATCCAAAATACATTATGCATAGCACCTTTTTCTAATAATGTATTTAGGAACGGAACCATATTTTCAATTCCTTCTTCCGGATGATGTACTTTCTTTACAAAATCTGCCAAATTAGAAATTATGATCACAATCTTCTTAAACTGTTGCATTTCATCATAAATTTCTTCGTTTGTTTTTCCTGCAGAAGCACATGAATTTTTCACAACATTTCTTGCTTTGAAATCCGGTGAAATATCTTTAAAGAATTCAAATAATGCTGCCTGTGTATCCACATATCTTGCATTTGATTTTCCCGCAACAGCTTTCAAATCACCTGCAAAGTCAATAACAACAACCTGTGCCTCAGACATACCTGCAGACATAACTGCCAACCGTAATGCATTGGTTTTTCCGGTTCCCGCTTTTCCTGACATAATGTAACAGTAAATTTTTTGGAAATCAATTCCATAAATAGTTGCATTTTTCTTATCATATCCAATCGGAAGTTTGTCACCTTTTCCAGCCATATTACAAACTTCATCCAACTGACTAAATTCATTCCATACAGGTTTTGCAGGAATTTCAGGGATTGATTTTGCCTTTCTGCCTGTCCATGCATTTGCTAATGTCTGACAGTTTGCTTTTATCATTTCCCCACGTTTATAATCTTCTTCCGCTTCAATACAAAGAGCTGTCTGAAATTCTAATATAGAATCCCCAACTTTTGCAATTCCTCGTCCTTTTACATTATCTTCCGGAACTACGTCTAAATGAAGAGTTCTTAATACCTCTGTATATGCAAATTTATCGTTCATTTCCAAGCAAATAGTACTTCTGAAGTTTTCAGCCATACGGTTTGGTATTTCATTCATTCCAAAACCTGCAGCTGTGGTCATAACATAAATTCCATATCCAATACCTTCTTTTAGAATCGTTAACAACATATCATCATATTTACTGTTTGTTTTGGTTCTAAAAGCTGCCATATTATCAACTACAATTAATATTGCAGGTATTACCAGACCATTTGCCTGTATATACTGACTGTAATTTCCTCCACGGAACAGTTCTTTTCTTTCCTTCAAAGTACTTTCCAACATAGTAAAGAATTTGGATACTTTTTCATCATCATTTTCAAACATAACACCACCTACATGAGGTGCATCTTCCAAAGCGCCCAACATTTTACTGCTGTAATCCAAAATATATAAATTTACAGCATCCGGAGTATATCTGTGAATTAAAGAATATAAATATGTCATTAAAAACGTACTCTTACCGGTTGAAATAGTACCCACAATGGCATGATTTCCATCTACAGCAATATCCACATTCAATGGTTCCTGAGCTTGATTTACCGGATCATCAAAAAGACCTACAATGGTAGAAAGTGAAAATCCATTCTTTTTCTCCTGCCACTTGCCATCCCGGAAACTATATTTCTGATAGCCTTTTAAGTCTTTCAGATATAGTTTGTCCGGTAATACCGGTAACCATAACTGCAAATTATGTACATAACCATTACTCTTTGCCAATTTAGCTAAGTATTCAACTACAGCATCCAACTGAGTTTTTTCTTTCATTTCAGGAAGTTTTCTTCTTTCTCTTCTTGAATAAGTCATAATTTCAGTAGCTGCATTTAATTTACCTGTTTCTTCAAATACATTTTCATTCAACAGGGAAGAATAAACTGTAATCAAATCCAAAACTCTTCTAAAATTATAATCACTCATTGGATATTCTATATTTCTTTTCTCTACAAGACTAAAGAACTGTTTTGCTAAGCTATTTGCCAATTCATTATCATAGAGACAATCTTTGATAGAGCAGGAAATTGTTTCTGCAGCCTGTTCAAGAATTTCCACCAAAGTATCTATCCACATTAATTTCGCAATTTCTTTTTGCTTAATTTTCGCATAACTTCCTACCAATGCAGCTTTTCCGTTTTCAGAAAGCATTTTTGCAATATCCGTTTGAACACTACCTGAACCCTCATCGTAAGTCGCTCCACTCCATGCTGACTGGAATAATTCATACAATTCATCATTACCTACCTGAAGATAACTACGTCCGGCCTGTGTTATGTATGCTGCATCCGGCTTATGAAGCATGTCCATACTATCCTGTTTATCCTGTACTCGCAAACAAAGTCTGAACTTAGAGTTACTCCAAATGTTATCATCTACAGTACCACTTGGTTTTTGAGTTGCCAAAATCAAATGAACTCCTAAGCTTCGACCAACCTGAGCAACACTGATTAACTCACGCATGAAATCCGGTTCTTCACGCTTCAATTCCGCAAACTCGTCGATAATAATAAACATATGCGGAATTGGCATGGATGCCTCATTATTTTTATATAATCTGGTATAAAGATTAATATTATTTACACCATGTTCGTTAAAAATTCTTTGTCTACGTAAGTTTTCACTTTTAATGGAAACCATGGCTCTACGCACCTGATTTCCGGAAAGATTGGAAATCTGACCTATCATATGTGGTAAGCCATCAAACAGGTGAGCCATTCCACCACCCTTATAGTCAATGATGAAAAATCCGATATCATCAGGACTATAATTAATAGCCAGGGATAACATATATGTCTGTAAGGTTTCACTCTTACCGGAACCTGTAGTTCCTGCAACAAGTCCATGAGGTCCATGGTATTTTTCATGTACATCAAGGTAACAATCCACACCACCGGCTTTCTGTCCTACCATGGCTTTAATACTTTCATAGGTTCTATTCTTTTTCCAACGTTCAATAACATCCAATTCTTCCAAATGATGTATTCCATACATGTCAAAGAAAGTAAGTACACTTGGAATTTCTCCACCTGTTTCTACTTCATTTACTTCAATAGATGCCAATCTTCTGGCAAATACTTCCAACTGTTCCGGTGTTATCATATCATATGCAACAGGTATTCTTTCATCCAACCCATCTGTAATTCTATACATTCCCTGATAATTCACCGTATTTTCAATAATATATTCGCATTCATTTGGTAGTTCATGAGCACTTTCTGTCATCATAATTGTGGTAATTCCCACATTTTCATCAGAATTCAAAATATATTTTGAAATTAATTCGCCTTCTAACAAATTTGGACTTTCCAAAAACAAAACGTAATATGGTTTCGGAGTTTCTTTACCACGAAATGCACTGCTACCCATTTCCTCTGTACGCATTCGTAAAACTTTTGTAATCTCGTATAATACTTCACTGGCTTCATTTTTATTGCCTGCTACTAAACGTGTTTTCTTATCTTCTGTCCATACATGAGGAAGCCATTTTGCAAATTCCCAACATTCTTTCTTTCTGTCTTCATCATATAAAAATGCAAGTTTAACATCTGTATAACAGTTACCGGCTGCAATCTGTGCCACCAAATTATACATTACGGAATAACATCCTATAATCTCTTTGCCGCCTACCAAACCGATTAAACTATTCTTCATTAAGTCCACACAAACCGGAACATTATGAAGCATTTTATAGCTTTCTTTAATCATTCTAGGCTTTTCTGCCAATGAATCGTTCACCAAAGTAAACTTCATTTTAGGAACATCTATTTGTACCTGAAAAGGAATATCCCCAAGTCCAAGTCTATGATATAAGAAATCTTCATGTCTTACGTTACGATTCCAAAGTTCCGGTGATTGAATTCCGTATTGACTGCATACCTGTGCTTCCGGATATAAACTTCTCATGCTTTCCAGGTTATTTTCATATTTACTTTTTACCTCTCCGGTACATTTAATCAAATATTCACCATATGCTTCAAAACGTTTTAATTCTTCTTCCCTATTTGCTTTTTTTGCTTTACGCATATTAATAATAGACCAGGTCGATCCAATCAATGCAGAACCTACTGTAGTTATTAAACCGGTAAACATAAATGCACTGGAGCCGCCGCCGCTGGCTTGTGAACTATATGCAGATAACAAACACCCCGCCATCATAGGTAATGCCATGGTAAGGGATGGTCCTATGGTCATAAGAGTAGACTGCATATTCATTTCCTTAGGCGCCGGTGGTCCTTCTATTTCTATTTTTTCGTTTTCAATCTTAGGAATGTTTCTTGGCGAACGATGGAAAATCTGCTTTTTGTCTATTACACTGATTTTACCACTTAACTCCCCTTGGATTTGAGGTTTATATTTTTTTAGAACTTTCTTTTCAATATCTAAATTTTCAACAGAAGTATTTACTGCTATAAACTGATTTAAAAAGACAATTCTTAACCCAAAGATATCAATACAATCGCCAAATTGCAATTGTCTTGAACCTACAACTCTTTTAGAATTAATGAAAACGCCATTAGTACTCATATCTTCCAACACAAAATTGTTATCTCTTCGTACAATTCTGCAATGATTTTTAGATACTAATCCTAAATTTTCATACCAGAAATGATTATCTTCGCTATTACCAATAGATATTTCATTCATATTAGAAATATCATATTTTTCATAAACGGAAAAAGATTTGCTTGTTTCTTTCACAATAATGGAAATCTGTTCCTCTAAACCTATAGTCAGAGAGAAAACATCTCCATGCTTGATACTTTCACCTTTATATACCTGCTTTAGTGCAGTATAATAAAACTGCCCTTGCTGATTCTCAGCAAAACGCCACTTTTCATCTATAATTTCCATAGGAATCTCATATTCCTGTGTTAATCCAAAAAGTTCCTTTTCAATATTAATTCCATAATCTGCATTATTAATAGCAGGCAGTAAACACTCCTTGAAAGCATGCCGGCTATAAATGGATAAAATATAACTCATGTTGTGTCCCCCCAATTCCTTTACATTTCATTTGTTGCTATAATATCAATTTGATATGTTGTATTGGCAATGGATATAATATCTCCATTTTTTAACTCAATGTAATTATGTTCTATATGTGCAATTTGTTTCCCTCTGGTTAAAATAATTTTGCCGGGTTCCCCCATATTACGCACATATACCTTTTCCTGGACTCCTTTGATTTCACACTGTCGTTCATCTACTGTTACACTGCTGTTTACAATATGATTTTTTCCGTTCTTGCTTCCTATAAATATACTTTTTTTCGGATCAAACATATATTTTCTTACAGATAGTTCACTGTTTTCCACAATCTGTATCATCATCTTTTTACTTTTATTTTTCTTTTTTCCGACAGTTTTTGCTATGGATTTATCTAGAGCATTCACATCATAATTAACATTAATAGGCACTGCAGCAAAAGTTGTATCCTCTTCTTTCTTAACAGCTGCTTCCTGATTAAAAAGCAATTTATCCAGTGCCTCTTCCCTCATTTTGTTACTTGCCAGTAATGCTTTTTCTTTCTTATTCTTTTGTTTTTTAGCAACAACACATAATACAATTAAGCCTATTAATGCAATCCCAATCCCTATTGTCTCTATCACCTTAAACACCCTCTTTTTTATATCTTAATTGTAGTAATTATAACATCTGAATTTCCATTCAACAATCCTAAATAAGCATACACTAATACTCTATTGAATTAACTATTTCTATTTTATCATTATGTACATAAAACCTGAATACAGTATTGCTTGCTCCATGATTTGTCATGTAGTAAGCCCCCTGCATATAATCAATGTAATATGGAATTTTAATTCCCGGGAACAAAGAAGAAATATCTTCATACTCTCCGTTAATCAATCCCTCTAAGTTATTGGTTCTTATGATAGTTGCTTTATTTTGATCATAATTTTCATCCGAAGATATGGTCATGTAAAAATAATTTCCAATAGGTTTTATATATGCCATTCCCGCTATTTCACCCGGCACTAAAAATCTGCCAAGAATCTGCAAAGAATTTTTATCCGTAATTAATACCTGTTTATTGGTTCCCGATGGGAAAAGAATATAATCACCAAAAATAGTAAAAGAACGTATATAATGACCTTCTAATTCTTTTATTTTCCGTATTTCTTTGATACATAAGGTTCCTGTATTGTCTTTCACTAAAATATACATTTCACAGGTCTGGGAACTCCATACATAAAAGCTATCACTTTCACTATCGTATTCAATATAATGCGGTCTTACACCCATTTCTTCAAATGTCTGTGTCAGTCTAAAACCACCACAATCCCACTCAAAAATCAATACCCTATGATTTTCAGTATCCGCAATCAGATAATATTTACCATCACTGGCAACCGAATGTGGTCCTGATACCTTTGAAGTAATCACTCTCCACTTTTGGATTGGCGTATACAGATTGTCGCTGTAAATCACCTGATCATGAAACGTATCTGCAATAAAGTAAAAATTTCCCTGTTTTGTTATCTGTGCCGGTGATTTTGTAGTCTTATGAGGATTTAACGGATTATCATAAACCACTTTTTCTACCGGCATTCTTTTTGCCTGTTGCATATCCATATCAACAACAATACTGGATTCTGTTTCAATCAAAATATTATTACTGCTAACGCTTACATCATTATTACTGACATTCAGCTCATTATTAATAATACTTAATTCATTATTACAAACACTTTCTGTAGCATTTACTTGTATTTGCTGTGTTAAAACAAGCGCCATAATCATACTTAATAACAATTTATATCGATTTTTTTTCATACTATTTCCTTATTCTGTTTCGCTTGGTTTAATACGAACGATTCCAATACAACCTTCAAATGCCGGTGTAAAAATATGTTGATTTACTGTTTCTGTAAGCTGACCTTCCCAAGTGTGATGCATATGTCCTGCTAATACACTCTTTACAGCGGTCTGGTCATTATAAATCAAATTATCAAAGTAAGCTTTGGTGTCTTCATAAGCCACATAGGCACCACCGCCCCAATAATATATTTTATTTTTCACCCGCATGGATAGTTCTTCCAATGTACTGTCTACCTTTGATTCATAGGGAACATGGGTGGCTATAATTACTGCCTTTCCCTGCTCCACTGCCTTATCATATTTTCCTTTGATCCAATCATAATAACCCGCAGGCATATTTTTAGTAGAACGATTAATACCAATAATTACAAAATCATCATACTCTAAATATCTGCTGTCATTTGCATCCCCATCTGCTATTTCTTCTGCATGCATCTGCCATGCTATGGGTTCTGTCAAAACTTCACCACCATAACCATAGTGATAATCATGATCTGCACGGACATACATCATTGGTACTCTGGGATTTAATTTTTCAAATTCAGCCTTAAAAGTATCCATATTTTTCCGACTGCAATAATCCATTAAATCGCCACCAAAAACAATTCCATCAAAGGAATTATAATTAAGATATTTTATAATTTCCGGCCACAAATCCACACTATACACCGGTTCTGCGTCTGTGGTTTTAAACATTTCATATCTGGCGTTTACCGCATCTTTGAATTCTTCTTTCACATCCTCTGCCGGCTCTCTGTCTGCTACCATTTGAACATCACTTACCCATGCAATGGTATATTCCTTTGTAATCCCCGGCAATTCTATTACAAACTCTTCGGTTCTGAATGAATATTCCGGTTCCTCATATATAATGGGTTCCTCTTGTGGCTCTTCCTGCAGCTCTTCCCCCGGTTCTTCTTGTGGTATTTCATTTTCGGAAACAACTTCCTCTTGAATCTCTTCCATATCCGATGGTTCTTTTTCAAAAAGAACTTTTCCTATCAAACCAAAAACAACCAAAAAAATCGCAGCCACCAAAGATACAAGGAAAACAATTTTTAATAATATATCCTTTTTCTCTCTTTTTCTTCTCTTTCTTCTCTTTCTTCTCTTTTTTTCTACCATCATGCATTCTTCCTAATTTTTTTATTTCTAAAATCAACGAGGATGATATATCGTACCACCCTCGTCAAATCACTGTAAGTCATTCAAAAACAGTATGTCCCTTTTTACCAGTTAACTCTATACTCATAACTTCCAATGTATAAAATATCATCTTGTTCTAACTTATATTCACCATCAATGGGCACTCCATTTACAAAACTTCCATTGGTAGATTTTTCGTCTTTTACATATAAGCTCTTTCCTTTGTAGCTTAAAGTACAATGTAGTGATGACAGGGATTTATCATTTTCAATGACATAATCACATTTTGTCTTATCTCTTCCTATTCTGCAGCTATCCTGTACATACACAGTTAAATCATGTTCGCTTCCCTTCATAGCTACTAAATTTACTTTCAGTCCCTGCTTAACTTCCTTTTTAGGTACTTCAGCCGCAAAACCTGCTGTATTAAACATATTATCATTATTGAAATTATTTACCGGTGGTATATTTAATTCTACCTCTTTAGGTTCTTCTTTTACCACAGATTTACTCTTCTTATTATTAACAAGAATTAAAATGAAGGATACAATAATAATAAGTATCAATACTCCCAAAATTGTATAGAATAACCAAGGCTGCATTCCTAAAATCAAATTAGAATCATCTTCCAATTCAATAATTTCTTCATGAACTTCTGTTACAACTTCAACAACCGGTTCTTCCACAACTACTTCTTCCACAACAGGAGTATATTCCACAAATCCTTTTAACTTCTCAGAAGGAATATTCTTATCATTAAAGTACTGCTGGCCAGTACTGTCTTTATAAGAAACCTGAACCTCTGCATTATTACCTGCTAATTCAACATCTTTCAACTCACAGGTTGCAATAAAGGTACTTCCCATGTTTTCTTTGATTAAACCACAAATATTTTCATAAGGAATACCTTCAATCATCGGAGCATAATGAATTCCTCCGGCTGAATTTCTGGCAAAGCTTCCCAATATTTTTGCACTTTCCAACTGCTTTTCTGTTTGTTTCTGTTTCAACATTGCCACAGTATAAACCGGGATATCAGACTCTTTTACCATATTAAGAGCTTCATCCATAGTAATTCCTGTTTCCTGCTCGTCTGCACCATCAGATAAAATAATCAGACATTTATTCGTATTTACTACCTGTTCATTCATTAAAAGTTCTAAGGAATCTTTTACATGAACATATAAATTAGTATCTTCTTTTGTCACTTCTATTTTACCAATAAAATCAGATAAAGCTGCCTTATCATTGGTAAATCCTGTTGTTTCAAAATGGTCTGCAAATTTTGTGACACACATATTATCAGCATCTTTCATCTGCAGAACAAGCTCGTCCAGAATTTTTCTGATTTCAGCCATTCTGTCTTTATCCAAGGAACCGGATATATCCACCAAACAATAATATGTAGTAGGAATTACCTCTAAATCAACTGCCTGAATATCTTTGATATTTAATTGTTGATTATTCATTTTAACCAAAAGATTATCTTTATTGATTTCTCTAGTTATGTTATTAATAAAAATTTTAATTTCACCTTGTGCAATCGTATAATCCTGCATCTGAATCTTTTCGCTGTCTGAAGCATATACAGTATTAACATTTGAAATTACACAACTTACCATAAATGCACTTAATAATAAATTTTTGAAAAATTTTTTTATTTTTTTCAATTTTCTCCTCCGTTCCCCGATGACTCTGGCTACTAATCACACCAAATTACAATCGCAGTATTATTATCTGCATTTTCTTGCATTCTTGTTTTGATTATTCTAATCATTTTAGTCATCCATTCTTTTAAATCAACAGCATCTTTCAAACAGTCACTCATTTCTGTTTCTGTTATATTTTCCCAAAAACCATCCGTACACAAAAGAAAGGCATGTTTCCCCTCTTTCACATTTCCCCAGGAATTAATTTCTGTTCTGATGCCTTCTGATTTTCCAAGAGATCTTAGTAATTTGTTTCTGTCAATATGATGTCTGATATCTTCCTGTTTAATCTCTCCGGACAAAACAGCTAATTGAGAAACACTATGGTCAAAAGTTATATCTTTAATTTTATTATCTACAAAATGATAGATTCTGGTATCACCAATGTGGGCAGTAGTTATTTCTTTATTATCAATCATAAGCAAAGCGATTGTAGTACGCATTTTTACTTGTTCTGTCTGCTTATTGCATATAATAGAATTAAGTTCTTCCATATTTTCATCTATTTTTGAAACAAAATCCTTCTTTTGTTCAAAAAATGCTTTTCCGATATAATCAATTGCAGTCTTAGAAGCCTCTGCTCCTCCACCATGTCCGCCTAATCCATCTGCTACAACAGCACACAATCTGCCTTCTTCATGGAAAATTTCACAAGAATCTTCATTCTCATTTCTGCCACCTACATTGGTATATTTAATAATTTTATACATATAAATTCACTTTCTGTAAAATTATTAATAAGTTACTTTAAAGACATTGCCTTCACCAAACATTACAATATCTCCATTATTTAAGAATGCAGCCTTATTTGTTTCCAGTCTATGTCCGTTAACATTCGTTCCATAAGTAGAATATTGATCAATCACATATACCTGACCATTGTCACCATTTATACCAACTTCAAACTGAATCTTACTGATTCCATTTGCATTTTCCGGATAAAGAACATTACATCTTTCTTCATCACGACCAAATAACAATGTTCTGTTAAGATCAAATTCAAACCCTTTATACAAACCATCAATACCTAATAATACAGGAGCACCTGTCGGCCGCATTACAGGCTGGTTCATTACAGGCTGCTGCATTCCAGACTGATTCATTACAGGCTGATTCATTTTGGGAGTTTTCACTTTGGCCGCCTTCATCGGTACAGCCTGGGCATTTCCAAATTTAAAGAAATACTGGAACAAGAAACCGCCGATAGTAAATACTACTGTTAATAATCCATTCCACAATGCAAAATTAGTCGGATTCGTAATAATTAAAAACGCTAATACAAGTGCAATGGAACTAGCTCCCTTAAAGGAAGTAATTGCCATGATAACAGGTCTCTCAAAGACAATAACAAGAACTCCCAATGCAATCCCTAAAACAACTCCTAAAATAATTGCCAATGTGAAATCTTGTAATTTAGCTAATAAACTGCCTACTACAAATCCAAATGCAAATCCTGTTGAAAATGCTTGTACAAATATAAATACCTGATACAGGAACCATGCCAATACTCCGAACAAAGCAAACCCAAGAATAAAGCCAAATATGGCGCCTGCAACGTTCATATCCGTACATGCCAGACCTAAAACAATTCCAACAACTCCACCTACAAGACCTGTGCTAATTGCTAATAACACACGGAAAATCTTATAACCAAAAAAACAATTTGCAACACCCATTAATAATATGGGTATCAAAAACGGAGTAATTACTCCTTTTACCATACTGAATATTTGCTGAAATTCACTTGAGTTCACTAACATATCTAATATGTTTTCAGTACCCAGCATCTCTATCATTTCCATAATTTCCATCATTTCTGAATTCATGGAATCACCTTACCTTTCCAACCGGAATTCTTACACAGCCTCTATAATAATTGCTGTATAATTATCCTGATTTCTTCTGTTTTTCTCACTAATTAAATATTTCAATTTTAATGCAGCCTCTGCAGCATCATAATGCATCATCTGTTCCAGTTCTTCCTTGGATACCGTATCCAATCCGTCTGATGTAAGTAAAAGTCTGTCTTCTTTTTCAAGAATCAATGGTTCTAAATTTCTATCTACATACTTAATCTCTCCGGCACCAATAAAACTGGTAAGTGCTGCTCTATCCGGATGACTCATTGCCTGCTCCATAGAAATCACTCCTTCTGAAACCATTTCCATTAATTCTTTTTCATAATTATGTAATTCATTTACTCTTATAATAGAATGATTCTGATATAAATAGATATTACTGTCCCCAATAGACAGCCAATATACCTTGTCATCTTTTATATAAGCAGTTACCAAAGTAGAACCACTTTTTCCAATTCTACTTTCTCCCAAATGAAGATTAATTTCTTCATTTGCATTCATCACCATTTCATACAGTTTTTCTGACGGACTATCTGTAAAATCATTAGCATCAAAAAACTGCAACATCTTAACCGCAAGCATAGAACTGACTTCTGCTCCATCAGAAAGTCCTCCCATACCATCTGCTACAATAAACAATGCACCTTTCTCTTTTAAACAGGTTTCATCTGCCACTTCAGAATAAGCCAACGTATCCTGCTGGTTTTTCCGCCTGCCGATTTCATGAATTTTACCCAGTTTAAAGGATGCATCCGAAGATGTCTTTATTTCAAATTGTTGTATACCTACCTGATAAGAAGGTTTTTGGGTAAGTTCACCGTCTTCAGAGGGCTTTTCTTTCTTCTTTTTTGAAAATAAAAACATTATTCAACCGCACTCCATTCGAATTTTTCACCACATAATGGAATAAATAATAAATTAGTTTTTCCAACAGTAATTACATCATATGCTTTTAATTCCACAGTATTGAAAACAGCTTTATCATTTACTCTTACAATACTTCTTCCATCACCTGGTGAAAAATAGAAAACATTGTCTCTTCCGTCATAGCTGACAATTGCATGATTTTCTCTAGAAATTGTTTCGTCACCTTTGATACAAACATCCATTCTATCACTTCTACCAACATAATTGTTATCAGAATGAATTCTATAATCTCTTCCCTTCTGGGAATTGTTAAGACATACTAACCATCCTACAACAGGATCCACACCCATTTCTTTATGAATGATTGCCACAGTTCTGTTATCATCATCATCTACGTTTACTGCAGGACTGCTATATGTATTCACAGGAGCTCTGTTTTCAACCTGAGGTGCCATACTCTGGTATCCAATTGGTAAAGTTTTGGAATCACCATCCGGCTGCATAGCCGCACTAGGTGCAAAACCAACTGTCATAGAATTATCTCCACCTTTATTTTCACAATATGGACAGCTTGAATGAATTGATACATCATAATAGTGCCCGTTAATACATTTTCTCATTTCCATTTTCTTTTCCTCTTTTCGTTTTTTATTATTTAATCTTTACAATAAATCTGTTTTTCTTTTCGCCAATATAAAAAGCTTCGTTATTTTGTAACCTATAGGTAGTGTCTTTTTGCATTTTTACACCATTTTCATAAAATGTTCCGTAAGTAGAACCTAAATCTGTAATTTCCAGATAGGGATATGCTGCCCTAACCTGACAGTGGATGCCACTTACTCCTGTTGCATTTTCCGGATAAATAATAGAACACTTACTGCTATTTCTTCCAATAATTGTAGTGGTGTTTTCTAGTGGGAAAATATTTCCTGCCATAATGCCACCTACTCCATACAATAGTACTTCGTTACCCATAAACTTTTCTCCTTTGTATTTTTATTAATAATAATAATCCTGCATATATGTTATGACTCTATCTTTACATTCTCTATATTCCTGAGGATTGGTATTATAGATATATACAAAATTCAACCGATCCGAATCATTTGCATATGTATATCCTTCGAAATTACCATAAGAAGATATGATAAATTCTATTTCTTCTATCCATGCCTCAGCCGGTTCATATCCATTGATTGCCAATAAATATACCAACATTGGATCATAATCGCATTCAACCATCGCATCTTTCACTGTATTAATCAAAGTATCCACATCGATACCCGCATCAATATCTTTATGTATTTTATATATTTTTGCAACAATATAGCGTAGTCTGAGGGAATCGTATCTGTAATTCTCATCCCCTGCACTGTCGGCATGATAGAGGTCTGTATTTTCAATGCCTTTTAATACATCCCAAGCTACAGTTCTGGAAATAACACCGTTTTCACCTAATGTTTTCATACATTCATCATCAAAACGCTTTACATACTTGTTTTTATACTCTTTTTTACATACTTCCTTACTATCAGCCAATTGACTTTCATATCCGCAATTTAATTCAGCATTCCAATGTTCCATTTCATCATATCTTATAGCACATTCACGATAATGGTCGATATTAAAGTTTTCAATTCCTTTTATCATATCGATATATGCAGTAGTTTTGCCATAATAAGCTGCGTAAATTTCCTTAGCTAATGACTGAATTTCTTCACTTCCTTCATTGGCCTTAAAAATTTCGTCCACTTCATCCAACAAATCACCTGCTATTGTAATATCTTCCATTTCCTGTGCTATTGTCTTCAATTCCTGCATTCTCTGAACGTCAGCTTCGGAGGCTTTTTTTGCTGTTTCTTCTACTTTTTTATTTTCCGTAGTTGTTGTTTCTGTAGTTGTTGTTACTTGCAGTGCTTTCTTACTCTTATTACCCATTCCACCGGCTATTACGGCTACTGCAATTAAACAAATACACAAAAAGCTTCCTACAGCAATCATTAATGCAGGCTTTGTAATCTTGGAATTTCCTGTATTATTTCCACCGGTCATTGGTCCGGTAGATGCTCCCGTCATTGCTGAAGTCATTGGTGGGTGAACCGCTCCTGTCATTGCTGAGGTCATTGGACCGGTAACTGCTCCCGTCATTGCTGAAGTTCTTTGACCGTTAACTACTCCCGTCATTGCCGAGGTTATTGGTGGAGGAACCGCTCCCGTCATTGCTGAGGTCATTGAACCGGTAATCGCTCCTGTATTTTCGCTTAAAACAGTGCCATTATAAATCGCATCATACAATTCCTGCATATTTTGTATTCTGTTCTCTGCAATAACAGCCATACCTTTTTTTAATATATTTTCAAAATTCATAGGAACAGACACGCCCATTTCAGTAGGCCATTTCATTTCATCGTGTCTTAAACGTTCCATGGATTCCAAAGGAGTTACTCCGGTGATACATTTATACATAGTTGCACACAACGCATAAACATCAGTCCATGGTCCCTGTTTTCCTCTTGTTCTATACTGCTCTTCCGGCGCATATCCCGGTTTTAACAATACAGACTTACTCTTTTCATTTTCTTCTGCAAAGCTTCTTGCTGCACCAAAGTCCAATACTTTCATAGTTCCGTTTTTCAATAACATAATGTTATCCGGACTAATATCTCTATGAATCAATCCCTGTTTATGTACTTCATTCAAAGCATTGATAACAGGCTGCATTGATTTAATCACTTCATCCGCAGGAATTCTACCACCTTTGGATTTTATATAACTTTTTAATGTTTCTCCTTCCAAATATTCCTGTACAATATATACAGTATTATTTTCATGGAAAAAGTCCTTTACCCCTACAACACCGGGTAAATTAGCACATCTTGCAAGACATCTTGCTTCTCCCAAGAAATTGTCTTTCCATTTTTCTACAACACTTGTGTCCACGCTGGAATATACTGTTAATGTTGTTGTTACAGCAGATTCCCTGGTTACAAATCCATTAGGATAAAATTCTTTAATGGCTACCGGAATTTCCAGATTAATATCTAATCCGATATAGGTAATCCCAAATCCTCCTTCACCTAAAATATCTCCCACAAGATATTTCCCCTGAAGAATGGTAAATGGACGTAACTGGTGACTCACTTCCGCCAATTCTCTTGGATTTTTCTTACAATAAGAACAAATCCCCGCGTCACTTATTTGATGCATACAATGTGGACAAATTTTGTTAAAATCCATCTTCTTACTCCTTTGTTCTCCGAATTATTCTTAAGTTCAGTTCAAATTCGTCTTAAAATTCTTATATATTTCTTAAAATTTTCTTAAATTTTATTCTATCATATTCATTTTTTTATTGCAACAAATTACTTCTTAATCAAAGTTCCTACTCCAAGTTCATTTCTATTACATTTTCTCTTAATTAATTATGTACAAATGCTGTATCAAAAGTAATCTTCGTATAATAGGTTTTGGGCTCAATGGTATTCAAAGCTGTTTCTATAGATTTTTTGATACTTTTTTCCTGTCCTTTCAAGTCTGACGGCAACAAAACATCAAAAATCAAATTTTCATGTCCCTGCCCCTGAACCATACGGAAATCGTGAATGGTTAACCTTTCATCCCTTACCTGTAAAATAGTAATTACAAGCTGTCTGAGTCTTTCTGCCTCCGGGTCATCTGTTACAATAGGATCGTAATGGATTACCAAATGCACCCCATGGCTTTTCATACATTCCTGCTCCATGTCATCAATTAATTCATGACATACCAATGGATCTTCATTTTTATCCATTTCCACATGAATACTGGCAAACCGGTGATTTGGTCCATAATCATGTACAATCAAATCATGGCAGCCCACTACCTTTGGACAAGATAAAATATAATCCTCCAGGGTTTCCTTTAATTCTTCATTAATCCCTTCTCCCAGCAATGGAGACATGGTTTCTTTCGCCAAAATAATTCCACTGTAAACAATAAACAGGGCTACTGCCAAACCTATATACCCATCAATTTGTATTTTGGTGAAATACTCTATCATTGATGCTATAAAAACAGCACTTGTCATAACGACATCATTTCTGCTGTCCACGGAAGCAGCCAATAAGGTAGTGGAAGAAATCTCCTGCCCGATTTTTTTATAATAAGCAGAAAGTGCAAATTTTACTGCAATGGATACCAATAACACAACCGTTACCGTAGCCGAGAAATTTACCTGCGAAGGATTGAACATTTTCTTAATGGAACTGAACACTAATTCATAACCTACTACAAATATCATCATGGCAACTACCAGTCCTGCCAGATATTCACTTCTGGCATGACCAAAGGGATGTTCTTCGTCTGCCGGCTTTTCTGCCAATTTAAATCCTATTAAAGTTACAATAGAACTGGCAGCATCCATTAAATTATTCAATGCATCTGCGGTAATAGATACGGAAGCTGCTAAGATTCCCACTATTAATTTTCCTAAAGCTAATGCTAAGTTTGTTATGATTCCTACCGTCCCCGCTTTTTTTCCCAAATCATTTCTTTGCTTTTCCTGTTCTTTATGGTTCATTTTCTACTCCGTCTATTATTCTTTCTATCTATATATGTGTTTTTTTCACTTTTGTTGAATTTTTCAATTTACACTATAAATATTTTCCAATTATAATATATTTACCTTATTTTGAATAGACTTTTCATATCTTTTCATATTCACAAAAACAAGGACCGTTGCCCGGCAACAGTCCTTTTCAATCTCTACACATTATAATTCACAAAAATGAAATTGTTTTCTTCCTTTGGAATAATCATCAACTATATGACCATTTCCATACAGTTTATATTTGTAGGTAGTCAATCCTTCCAAACCTACAGGTCCTCTGGCATGAATCTTGCTTGTACTGATTCCTACTTCTGCACCAAAACCATAACGGAATCCATCCGCAAATCTGGTGGAGCAGTTCAGATAAGTTCCTGCGGAATCCACATACTGCATAAATTTTTCTGCAGTTTCCATATTTTCCGTGATAATGCAGTCTGTATGATGAGAACCAAAACGATTAATATGTTCAATGGCTTCCTCTACTCCTTCTACCAGTTTTATGGAAATTTCTAAATCCAAATACTCTGTATTGAATTCATCTTCTTCCATAATCGCACAAGATATTACATCCGATACCTCTTTTGTTCCATGCAGTATTACCTTTTGTTCCTTTAATTTTTCTGCTATGAGACTTAAGTTTTCCTTTGCCATAGCTCTGTCCACCAATAATGTTTCGGTAGAATTACAAGCTGCAGTATATTGGGTTTTTGCATCCACAATAATGGAAACTGCTTTTTCCATATCCGCATCTTTATCCAAATAGGTATGACAGATTCCATCGGCGTGTCCCATTACCGGAATCTTGGTATTATTCATAATATATTGTACAAACTTATTAGACCCTCTTGGAATTAATAAATCTACCGATTTATGACAGGCTAAAAGCTCATCAATTTCACTATGAAGCTCTGCCTGATACATGCAGCCTGCCGGAGCCCCGGATTCCACTGCGGTCTGATAAATCGTTTGAAATAAAACTCTATTAGTATTGGTAGTTTCTTTCCCACCCTTTAAAACCGCACAGTTACCACTCTTAATACAAAGGGAAGAAATTTGAACCAAAGCATCGGGTCTTGCTTCGAAAATAATACCAACCACTCCAATAGGACAAGTAATCCGCTGCAGAGTTAACCCTTCATCCAACTGACGTTTAAACTGGGTTCTTCCAATAGGATCCTCTAATTTGATTAGTTCTTCCATTCCCTGAGTTACATCCATTAATTTATGTTCATCAAATTTGAGACGTTTTTTTACTGCCTCAGTAACTCCATTTTCATCCGCAGCATCCATATCCATTTTGTTTGCCGCAAAAATTTCTTCTTTCTTATGTAACAAAGCTTCTTTTACATTTTTTAAAATGTTATTTCTTACTTCTAAAGATAAAGCAGCCATTTTGGAACTGTCTGCTTTCATTTTGGCAGTGACAGCTTGTATATCCATCCCCTTTTGCCTCCTTATATCAACTGTTGTCCATCAATTCTAAGTTTAAATTTCAAACCTAATTTTTCTGCTGCTCTACGACACATCAACATTCTTTCCATAAAGATTTCAAAGAAATCCATAATGGAACCATATTCTCTGTCCAATTTTAAATTTAACTGAATCTCTGTTTTCTCTTGGTTAATTTCCAATACAGATTCTATAACAGAATAATTCACATTATCATGAATATCAAATGTAGATTTATCCCGATTCCGAACCCTGGAACGGCGTACATCAGCTTTATCCGCAAGAATCATAGCTGCAGCCACATCATTTACCGGAACTCCCGTCCCTTCATCATGGTTACCGATAGCAGTTACAATAGATGCAATTTCTGCCGGGTCGCCCCCCATATCATTTAAAATACTCCATGCCATGACAGCTCCGGACTGGGAATGTTCTTTCCGGTTTACCAAATTACCGATATCATGAAGATATCCTGCGACTTTGGCAATTTCGATGGTTCTTTCATCATAGCCTATGGTCTTCAGGATATATCCGGCCGTTTCCGCCACATGTAATACATGGGTAAAACTATGTTCTGTAAATCCCAGTGCAGCCAAAGATTCGTCTGCACTGGTAATATAAGTTCTGATAACATCACTATTTACGATTTTATCATAAGAAATCATATGTAATAACTCTTTTCTATAATACTTTCATTCCGCCGTATTTACGAATCTTGAGAACTGCACAAGCACCTTCACCAAATACCTTGTCTAAAGTTTCTTTGTATTCTTTTACTGCCTCATCCTTAACAAATGCCTGAATGGTTCCTGCAAATCCTCCACCGTGTACACGGCATACTCCGTTGTTTCCAAGAATAGCATCACTTACTGCTAACGCAATAGAAACATTCTGATGCTGTACATCCTGATTGGTGTATACATTCTGTAAATATTTATAAGAAGAATCTCCGGATGCTTTGATCATTTTTAAGAAACCGTCAAAATCTTCTGCCCGCAATGCTGCAACCGCATTCTGTACTCTTACATTTTCTGTTACAAAATGAATCGCTCTAAGGAACGCTCTGTCACCTGCTTTTTCACGGATTTCATCTGCTTTTTCCAATAAGTCAGCAAGGGTAGTTCCATGAAGCACTTCTTTTCCCAGAACTGCTGCCGCTGCTCTCATTTCTGCCGGAACTGCTGCATATTCATGAGTTAAATCTGCATGAGAACCCTTGGTATCTGTAATACATAAACTGTAACCATATTTTGCAAAATCAAAGCTTACAGGATCAATGATCGGATTTGCTTTATCTGCAAAATCAATATGTACCAAACTACCTACGGAACAAGCCATCTGATCCATAAGTCCGCATGGCTTTCCAAAATATACATTTTCTGCATACTGACCAATGATCGCAATATCTACAGCAGATACCTTCATATCATTGTAAAGTCCGGAAACAATGGTTCCGATAATGGTTTCAAAAGCTGCAGAAGAAGATAATCCTGCACCGATTAAAACATCACTGGTAATATAAGCATCAAAACCACCGATTTCATTCCCTCTGTCCTTTAATCCTGCAAGAACACCTTTAATCAAGGCTGTGGTTGTTCCTTCTTCTTCCTCTTTCTTCGAAATGTCATCCAAAGAAATGGTAATCATATCATAATCATCAGATACAACACGGATAATATCATTTTTCTTAACAACTGCAATTGCATCTAAATTAATAGAAGCTGCTAACACTTCTCCATGCTGGTGGTCTGTATGGTTTCCGGAAATTTCACTTCTTCCCGGTGCACTGTAAATTTCCACATCAGCTTCGCCGTAAAGTTCTTCAAATTTGGAAATAGTTTTTACGTAACGTTCTCTCTGATATTCAATTTTTGCATCATCCAAATAAATATCTTTTAATAGCTCATCATATTCCTTGTTTGCAAATGCCTGTTTTAAATTTGTTGTAATCATAATTTATCTCCTTCTTTCTATTTAAATTTAATTACATGCCGTTTGTTTTAAATTCTCTAATTCTTCAAATGCTCCCTGGAAGGTTTCGCAGAAAAGGTTTAAGCTGTCAAATGCCGTATCAATATGTGACTTGCTGTTTTGTGTTTCTGCAGACACCTCCTCTGATGTAGAGGATAACATATCAATGCTTTCCACAATCACTTTGTTGGCTTCCAACACTTCTTCCACTTCACCACTCATACTTTCTACTCCGGCTCCCAATTCCAACATTCCTGCCTCTACCTGAGTAAAACTTTCGTTCACTTCTTCTACTTTCCGGCGCTGTACATTAATGCTTTCTACGGATTCTTCAATTCCCTGCTGGGTTTCACCGGTAATAGTAGTCAATTCATTGATAATCACCGTAATTTTCTCTGTAGACACTTTGGTTTCTTCTGCCAGATTACGAATCTGGTCAGCAACTACTGCAAAGCCTCTACCGGCTTCTCCTGCCCTGGCTGCCTCAATACTAGCATTTAATGCAAGAAGGTTTGTCTGAGAAGAAATATTTAAAATAGATTCTGTAATTCCGGATACCTTCTGTACATTTTCAACTAACAGTGCCACCGTTTCCGAAATCCGTGACGTATTTTCATCTACCAAAACAGATTGTTTATGTAAATCATCAGCCAACTGTTTTCCGTTTTTCACCACCTCTTTTAATTCACTTGTGGTTCCCATTGCCTGTATGGCTGTTGCATTAGTATTTTCCAATTTCGCCTGAATCTGTCCCGTCATATCCGCCTGCTGATTTACGGCTCTTGCCGTATCTTCAGAACTACCGGCAATACTTTCCATGGTCATGTGAGCCGTGCCCATGGCATCACCGATGTTATCCAACTCATTCATAACAGCCTGGAAACTGTTATCCAATCTCTCCACAATTCCTGCTACGGAAATTGCTACTTCTTCTCTGTGCTTTGCCACTTCTTCTACTTCTTCCCGGTTCTCTTTGTCGAAAAGAATTAAAAGATTAATGGCACGGTAAGAAGCATAAATACAAATAATCATTGTCATGGTGATTACATTTCCGATTCCAAAACCGGATACATCTCCGCCTGACTTTACAATCGCACACTTAATTGCACAAATAATAAATGTACAAACGCAACCTAAAAATACGATTCTTGCATTCAAATAAATCATAAATCCCACTAACACCGGAAATGCCAAAGCCAAGGTTCCGACTCCGTTTCCAAAGACAACCGTAGGATAAATCACCAAATAAGAAATTGCCATAATAATCATTGCCAACTTCTTATCTCCAAATATTTTCAATACCACTCCTAAAATCGGAATAAACAAAAGATAAACAACACAGCGCATATAAGGTGAACCAACAACAGCCCCTTTTGACATATTACTGATATCAACACCTGCACACAAAATACAATTCAATACCATAATCAGATACATCGTCCCATTGGTTTTCCGATACTGACGCGGTGTTAAATTTTGACTTTTCATAGTTTTTTACCCCTTTACTCTTCCTTCTTCTATTATATTAAAACTATTCGTTTGATTTCTGTATAATTTTAACACAAATTATTTGGTTTTAATAGTATTTTCAAGAAAATTATAACAAAAAAGCAAATTCCCCATACATTAAATATGTATGAGGAATCTGCTTTTTCAAAATTGGTTATGGCAAACAAAATACTAGTAATTCTTCAATTCAAATCTGGAAACCAAATCGCTCATAGTTACTGCCTGGGCTGTTAATTCCTGACTGGTTGCAGAGGCTTCCTGGGCTGTGGCAGAATTGGTTTCCACCACTTCTGCAATTTTATTGATTCCTATATCTGCCTGTTCCATGGCTAATGCCTGACCGGCAGAAATATCCTTCATTTCTTTTGCACTTTCTGCAATGGCGTGTACTCCGGCTACCACTTCCTGCAAGGAAGCGGAGGCGTTATTTGCCACCTTATTTCCATTAGTAACTTCATTCAGAGAAGCTTCAATCAAGGCTCTGGAATCTACGGCAGATTGTGCACTTTGTTCCGCCAAAGTACGAATCTGATCTGCTACCACCGCAAAGCCTCTTCCGGCTTCTCCTGCTCTGGCAGCTTCAATAGAGGCATTTAAAGACAATAAATTAGTCTGACTGGCAATATCTTCAATTTCACCGATAATATTACTGATTTTTTGGGATGCTTCACTGATTCGTTCCATCGCTCCCATTAACGCTTCCATATCCTTACGGCTGGCTTCTGCCACCTGAGCATATTTCTTTGCTTCTTCATAGGAACGGTCTAACTGATTGGCAGTGGTCTGAATTCCTTCGTTCAAATCATTAATGGTAGCCTGCATTTCTTCCACGGTTGCTGCCTGCTCTGTAGCACCTTCTGCCAATTCCTGTGCAGCCTGAGCCAGATGATTGGCACCTTCGGAGACTTGAGTCGACGCCATATCTACTTCCGATAAAGCCTGACTCATCTGCTCATTCATTCCCATAACACCATCCAGCAACCCCTTGAATTCTCCGCTATACTCTTTCTCATGGGCTGTACGGATATTAAAATTACCATTGGCCATTTTTTCTAACATTTCCGCTACATCCAAGGTAATATTACGCAATCTTCCTGCCATTTCTGCAGCACTGTTTGCCATATCCGCAATTTCATCCTTACTGTCAACCGTCGGAAAGGGAGTGGTCAAGTCACCTTTGGCAAAGGTGCCAAGACGTTTTTCCATTTCTTTTAAAGGCTCTTCAATTCCCTTAGCTATACCGTTTGCAATTTTAAAGGACACGGACACCACCGATGCAATGGCAATTACAATTGCTACCATTACCACTATTTCAAGAATCTGCAATTTTGCCTGTTCTGCATCTCCCTTTTGTACATTGACATCCATAAGAGCTTTCATGGCAACATCCAATTCTGTATAAAGCGGTGCCAACTCATTAATCATTCTTTCCTGTGCTCTTGCACATCTTTCCTGATCTGTGGTTGCCCCTAATTCCACGATTTCTTTATCTACCTTTTTGTATGCTTCCCATGCCAAATCAATGGCTTTCATGCAAGCCTCCCCTTCCGGTGTCACCATGGTAGGTCTGATTTGTTCCCGATAATATTCAAATTCTTCTATCGCTGTTTCATGCTGTCCTCTTACAGCATCAATTAAGTCCTGTGTTTCATAACCGATAATTGCTCTGGTGGCACTACGTACTTCTGCCGTAGCATTCATGGCTCTGCCGATATCCCCCTGGGGAAAGGCATAATTCTCCAACACTCTGTTATAATCATTTACCATATATACCATAGCCCCTGCAACCAAGGCAGACACCACTCCAAAAATAATAATTACAGTGGTAAACGCTGTAATCAATCGTTTTCTAAGTCGCATTTCCTTAAATTTCATCTTTCAAGCCTCTCTTTCCTGTCCTTTTATCGGAATTCATCCTTTTTTTACAATTTCACACTATCCTTATCCAGATGTTAGCATCTTTTTCTGTCAATTTTTGCGGTTTACATGAATCATGTCTTTTTTGTAACCAAACATTCATACACTAGAAATGCTTTTGTGTTATAGTATATAAGAGATATTATTGTTATAGGAGCGATGTTTATGTTTAGACTTGCCGTTTGTGATGATGATCCACAATCCTTATCCCATATGATTTCCCTCATTGAGGAATATCGTCTTATAAGCCCTTTTCCCTTGGAATATGCCGCTTTCCACAATGGCATGGAGCTGGCTTCCGCATTGGAACAGGGCACATCTTTTGACCTTTATTGTCTCGATATTGTTATGCCGGGATTTGACGGAATAGAACTGGGACGAGAAATCCGCAATCATGATAAAGCGGCACCTATCATCTATTTTACATCTTCTCCCGAATTTGCTCTGGACAGTTACTCTGTAAAAGCTGCAAATTATATTTTAAAACCAATAACCAAAGAAAAATTTTTCTTTACCCTAAATGAAGTTTTGGAAGAAATAAAACATACGGAAGAAGCCTCCCTTACTCTAAAAGACAGCCGGGGGATTCATAAAATTCTGCTTTCCAGTCTTGTATATGCAGAAGCCATGGGAAGAAAGGTCCTGTATCACCTTAATTCAGGACGTGTTTTAGAATGCTCCATCCGTTTTTCAGAAGTTTCCGACACCTTACTGAAATATCCTTATTTTGCAAAACCTCATCGTTCATACATTGTAAATATGAATTATATAAATACCATTGAAAATACAGCAATCACGTTACAGACCTCTGATTCCATCCCCATTGCTCAGGGAAAAGGGAAAGAAATCAAAGATGTTTATTTGGCATTTCAGATGAAACGTGAATAAAAACTTTAATATATATTTAAGAAAAGGAGATTAGCCGTGGAACATATTGAATGGATACTTTCCTCAGTTATTATAATTGTTTTTTGTACCTTATCCATGATGACTTTGGCAGATGTACATTTTTTAACCCTTCCAAAAAGGAAACAAATGACATTTGTAATATATTTTATAATATTTCTTACCTTAAATATTATTATCCAAGTACTCATGGGTTTTGAACTTTATGGGGACTTTTATCTTTTGTTTACTCAGATCCCTCTTTATATTTTACTTTTTATCACAACACGCTATCGGAGAATAAAACTGATTTTCCTTTATTTGAGCATTACCATTTTTTCTTCTACTGCCATGTTTTTAAGTTCCTTCATTATATATTTTACAAAAATGCCTATGGTGGGGGTTCTTATAAGTTATGCATTATTACTTTGGATTTCTTACCGTTTTTTAAAGAAACCTTTTTTTCATATTTTGGAATATGCTGATACCAAAATGATTGGCTGGTTAGGCATTTTACCGGTGTTATATTACATCTACAATTACTACACAACCAAATATCAGTACTTCACTATTATTACCGTCATAAACCGTAATTTCTGGGAACGCGGTCTTACTCTTGCCATAGTACTGTTTTCCTACTGTTTAATTATTGTATTTTTCAAAATCATTCAGGAACATTCCACCTCTAATGCGGTACAGGAAATGATTCTCCAGCAGCTCCATGATGCTACCCAGCAGTTAGAGCAATTACGTCTGGCAGAAAAGCAGGCTGCCATTTATCGACACGATATGCGTCATCATTTTAATTATTTAAATACCTGTATTTCACAAAACAAACTGGAAGATGCTACCCAGTACATTCAACAGATTTTTGATGTATTTGATGACAGTAAAATCATTCCTTATTCCTCCAATGAATCCTTAAATCTGGTATTTTCTTCTTTTCAAAAAGAGGCTGCGGAAAATCAAATTCAATTTACCGTAGATGCACCTGCCAAAGATTTTACAAGATATGCTTTACTGGATTTATGCAAGCTGCTTTATAACGGTTTGGAAAACGCCATAAAAGCATGTCAATTAGTGGAAGACACTGAAAGTCGTTATATTCATATTGATTTATATGAAAAAAATAACAAGTTATGTTGTGAAATTAAAAACAGCTATGCTGTAGAACCTCATTTTAATGAAAATGGGATTCCTCTATCCAACCGAAATAACCATGGTATTGGTGTAAAAAGTATGGTTTATGTTGTTAATAAATATCATGGAGTATACAAATTTTCTACAGAAAACAATGAATTTCGTTTTCAGATGTGTATGTAGCTTTGCTTTCTAATCATGCTTAAAAAGGCAGAATTGATATAAATACCAATTCTGCCTTTATCATTTCTGTTTTTTATTTATGAACCAATAATAATATGGAATCAGCGGAATCAATGCACTCATCCAGGCTGCAGGATCACTGATACAAATTGCTGTAAACCGCATAGAATCAAAAAGTATATAGATTACCAAGGCCCTGGCAATTAATTCAAACACTCCTCCTAACATAGGAACCAAACCATTTCCCAAACCTTGCAATACATTCCGGTAGATAAAGATACTTCCCAAAGGGAAGAAAAACCACATACTGATACGGAACATTTGACAAGCAATCATTTGCAGTTCTCCCGTTGGATCCTGAGCAAAAATACGTACTGTCATTGGAAACACAGACCAGGATAATGCCATAATCAAAATACTATAAATTGCCTCTATTATTAAGCACGCATTCACTCCTTTTTTAATACGTTTCATTTCTCCCGCACCATAGTTTTGTCCTGTATAGGTCGCAATCGCTGTTCCTAAAGCAGGATAAACCTGAGTTACGATATTTTGGATTTTCATAGTTGCGGAATAAGCCGCAATATAAGTTGCCCCCAAGGTATTTAACGATGCCTGTACAATCATAGTCCCTATAGCGGTAATGGAAAATTGCAGTCCCATAGGAATTCCCATGGATAACAGGTTGTAAATACTTCTTCCCTTGATAAGGGCATCCTTTTTAGTAAAATGAATCATAGGGAATTTTTTCCACACATATACCAGACACAAGCCTGCTGAAACCGCTTGTGCCAATACCGTTGCATAAGCTGCTCCCGCCACACCAAAGGGCAAAACGGCCACAAACAAAAAGTCTAATACGATATTTAATACAGAAGAAAGCACTAAAAAATAGAGCGGTGTCTTACTATCGCCCAATGCTCTTGCTATGGTTGCTAACATATTATAGAGAATCGTTACAGGTAAACCGGCATATATAATCCCTATGTATTTTGCGGTATTATAAAATATTTCTTCCGGTGTATTCATCCATTGTAAAATCCCACGATTGGCAATTAATAAACCGGTAGTCATTAAAAATGCTAAGCCGATACACAAATAAACAGACATTGCCAAATAATGTCTTAAGCGTTTCTCATCATTAGCCCCAAATGCCTGAGATAATTGAATCCCAAATCCACTGGTCATACCAACAATCCACCCTATTACTAAAAAGTTAATGGACCCTGTACTTCCTACCGCCGCCAACGCTTCCACTCCCAGAAAACGTCCTACAATCATGGAGTCTACAATATTATAGAAATTTTGAAAAATATTACCGCAACAAACCGGAACCATGAATGAAAATATCAATTTCCACGGAGTTCCTTTTGTCATATCTTTTATCATTTGTTTTCGCCCCTATCGTAATCCATAGATTCTTTTAAGCTTATATTATCGGTTCATAACCAGATATTCAATGATGAAATTATTATTAATAAAGCTATTACACAATTACGATAATTATGTAATCTGATAATTTTACCTTCGATACCTTAAACCGTTTCTCTTTTTACTTAATTCCGCCTCAAAACTTACATTCATTATTTTGTTATGTTATAGTCATTTTAGCAACTGCATTGTTGCAGGCAATCGTGATACAGGGTAGTTGACCTCTATTCTACATAGAATGGAGGTGATGCTTATGAACCATAATTTCGATTTTAAAGACTTAATGTCTTTCGGAATGTTTATTCTAGCACTACTGACATTCATTTACTTGATTTGTCATTAAGGTAGCAAAAAACCTTCCCTGTACTTTGATCGGTCTCGGAAGGTTTCTTACTTTCTAATTATTGGTCAACCACTCTGTGGCGATTGCCTTTTATGATTTCATTATAACAGTTTTTCGATTTTTTTCAATCATAAATCAAAACTTTCTTACATTTACTTATTACTCAACGCTATTCTCATTATTTATACTTTCTTCATTAACATATTCTGCTAAACTATTATACCATTTCAAAAAATTATTTTCCGGAATACAAATTCTTCTGCCTATCCTTAATGCCAAGAACGGACATTCTGGAGAGCAAATTAATTCATATGTTTTTGACCTGCTAAGGCGAAGTATTTTGCTTTACTCATTGTCTGTGCTCAGTTTGTAACCCAACCCCCATATTGTCTTTATAAGGTTCCCTTTTTCCCCCATCTTACTTCTCAATTTTTTCACATGGGTATCGATGGTTCTGGCATCACCGTAATAATCATAATTCCATACATTGTTAAGTATTTTTTCTCTGGAAAGGGCAATCCCTTTATTTTCCAAAAAATAAGTTAAAAGTTCAAATTCTTTATAGCTTAAATCTATATTTTCGCCATCAATTATAACCATGTGGGCATTTTTATCCAAATGTATTCCTGCAAATTCCAAGATATTGTCTTCTTCTTTGTTTTGGCTCCGGCGAAGAATCGCCTCCACTCTGGCAACAAGAATTCTGGGACTAAAGGGTTTGGAGATGTACTCGTCCACTCCCAGTTCAAACCCCTTTAACTCGTCCTTTTCGTCTCCTCGGGCAGTAAGCATAATAATGGGAACTTTTGATGTGAGACGAATCTCCTTACATACTTCCCAACCGTCCATTTTAGGCATCATAACATCCAAAATAATTAAAGCAATATCTTTATGTTCATAGAATTTATCCATAGCTTCACTTCCATCTGAAGCTTCAATTACAACATAATCTGATTTTACAAGAAAATCTTTTACCAGTTTCCGCATTCTGGATTCATCATCAACTACTAATATTTTTACTTTTTCCATAAATTGCTCCATTCCTTTTATTCATTAACAAAGGATATTATATGGTACAAGTATGTCCATTTTGTGAACTATTCTATTCCCAGCTCTGCTTCTTTTTCAGCAATCACAGCTTCTCTTGCTTCCAATTCCTGCTGCCAAATAACATATTCATTCTGAATTTTATACTTATAATTTAGAATATTCGTATTGTTCCCAAATAAAGTAATCAAAAACATTCCAATTACCAATAAACCAAGGGCAATATTTGCCCATAAAGAGATTCTGAAATTATCTCTTAATTTATCATTCCGTTCCTTTACCTGATAAATACGCACCGGTCTTTTTTCCGCTTCTTTTGAAAAGACCAAATACAGCGGAATAGGTTGAATATTCTCTGCCGGCATCCCCCGTTTTAACATTTCGAAACGCATTACCTTTAGAAATTCAAATCCTACGGGAGTTTTAAAAATTTTATCTTTTATTGCTTTATCATATATCTTTAAAGCTGTCTGTATATCATCGTAATTAATTTTACTTTGTAAATATCTTGCTGTTTTTCTTTCTTCTTTTGCAAGCTTTACATCATCTTCATTTCCATATAAATATCCGTCAAAAACCAGTCTTTCTTCATTCTTCATATTAAAAATCTCCGTACAGTATTAATAGCACAAGTATATCATATGTTACGTTCTGTGAACAGTTTTAAAAAAAGCTGTCACATCACTGCGACAGCTTTCATTACATTATGTATTATTATTTTAATAAGCTTAATATTCATCTAATAACTTGAACTGTTCAACCATTGCCTTTAAGTTTTCAGACTGTGCTAAAAGTTCCTCACTGGTTGCAGAAGTTTCCTGAGCTGCTGCGGAGTTATTCTGAACAACATCTGCAATCTGTTCGATACCTACACGAACCTGAGCCATAGTTTCTGCCTGTTCTCTGGAAAGTTCACTTGTTTCCTGAGAAGCATCTGCCAGAATCTTGATACCTTCAATAACTTCTCCCAAAGCAGTGGTAGTTCTTGCTGTAATATCGTTACCATTATTAATTTCCTGTAAGGATTTAATAATAAGTGTCTTAGTATTGATTGCAGACTGGGCACTGTCTGCCGCTAACTTACCAATCTGGTCTGCAACTACTGCAAATCCGCGTCCTGCCTCTCCGGCTCTTGCTGCTTCGATAGAAGCATTTAAGGAAAGAAGGTTTGTCTGAGATGCAATCTCTTCAATTTCACCAATAATACTTTCGATTTCTTTGGAAGTAGTAGTAATACGTTCCATTGCTTCTGTAAGAAGTCGCATTTCCTGATTACTCTGTTCTGCCACACCTGCAAATTTCTGGGCATTTTTATATGCTTCGTCTGCTTTCTTAGCACTGCTTTCTGCAGAATCTGCCACATTTTCAATGGTTGCTGTTAATTCTTCTACGGCACCAGCCTGACTGGTTGCACCTTCCGCCAGGGTCTGGGCACTTTCTGCTAACTGCTGAGCTCCCATAGCAACCTGTTCTGCACCGTCATCAATCTGATGCATGGTAAAACTGAGACTCTGCTCAATATTTCCGATAGCATCCCTAATTCCAATAAAGTCTCCATAAAATTCAACTGTAGGCTGTACAGTAAAGTCTCCTCCGCCGATTTCCTGAAGTCCCCAACTAATACACTCAATATATTCATTTAACTTAGCAACTGCGGCATTGAAGTCTTCTGCCATTTCACCAAATTCGTTCTTGTCTAACAACTGAACTTCAATATCTAATTCACCTTTGGCAAGCTTTTTAGCTGCTTTCTGTACTTTTTCCAAAGGTTTTGCAATATCCAATGCGGTATATCTTGCAAACAGCATACCTACTACACCGGCAACTACAATTAAAATTACAATAAGAACAATAGTAATAATAGAGAATGTAGATAAATTATCAGATACCTGATCTCCCATCTCTACGTTCATAGCCAAAAGCTGCTCTGCTTCTTTTACCAGTTCATATGCAATAGTACCTGCTTCTCCCTGTAATAAAAGAAATGCATCTACAGTTTTTCCCTGCTCATCCAAAGTAATAATCTCTTTTCGCAGAGCATGATAATTTTCCAAATTAGTAATCATGCTCTCTACGATAGTTCTTTCCTCTGCTGTTTCTAATTTATCATACATTTCCTGAAAATAGTATGCAATTTTAGTATCCGCTTCCGCTAATTCCGCTTTCTTAGAATCAACAGTTTTCTGGTCTGTTAACATTACAATATCACGAATCAAAATACGTTCTTCGTTTAAATATGTAGCATAATGTCCGATATCCCCCTGAATAAAACCATTCAATTCCAATGCATTGGAATAACGGATATTTACAACGAATAACATTACTACAGCTACAATTGCTGCAATAGAAGACAAGCCGGTTACAATTCCGAAACTGATTATCATACGTTTCTTAACACTTATATTTCTCAGATTTTCCATAATTTTTTTCATAAGGTACCTCCAGTATAGTATATTTAGGCTAAGTTCATTTCCCCTATTGTTTTTCATTATAACACTTTTATACAAATTGGGGAACAATTTTTATATTTTTTGTGTATTTTTACTATTTTCCCAACATTATTACTCTTATTATCACTCTTTTCAAAACTTTTACCATATATAAACAAAAAAACACAAGAATTTAACAAAAAAAAACAAACTCTTGTGTCAAAAGTGGACTCAAACAACATGCATTCGAACCCTGTTGATGGGGTTCGAATGCATGAAACTCTAGTGGACCAGACGGGAGTCGAACCCGTGTCCGAAGCCCCATCCCCTGTACTTCTACAAGCTTAGTCTATCGGTTAACATTCCCTCCTGCATCCGGTGACAGACACCCGGATACATTCAGTAGCTTCATAATACGCCCACATACGCAAAGCTTTGTATGTGTCGTTTCCCATCTTGGTCGATGCCAGACTCTTTAAGGATAGGTACTTAAAGGCTGACAGCTGCAACTAGGCAGCGTATGCTAAATTATCGTTAGCGTTTAATTTTAAATTTGCCATTATCGTTTGGCAACGGCTTGCTTCTCCAGTTTCAAAAACCCCGTCGAAACCTTGACTGGCCCTTATTCAGTTTTGATGCTTTCTTATTCTAGCGGATAGTTGCATTTAAGTCAATATATTAAAACTAAACCTGTAGTATAGCTTAGATTGCAATATTCCTTTATCCAAAATTTCTAATTTTAAATTCTTTCTCAGCCTCACGCTTCATATCCTTTTTGGCAATATCCTGACGTTTGTCATAAAGTTTTTTACCACGGCAAAGTCCTATTTCCATTTTAGCCTTACCGTCCTTAAAATATACCTGTAACGGTACAATAGTAAAACCTTTTTCTTTAATTTTCCCGGTAAGTTTATTAATTTCGGACTTATGAAGCAACAATTTTTTCACACGCAAAGGATCTTTGTTAAAAATGTTTCCCTTTTCGTAAGGAGAAATGTGCATTCCATAAACGAACATTTCCCCATTTTCAATACGGATAAAGGATTCTTTGATACTGCATTTTCCCATACGGAGACTTTTTACTTCAGTTCCGTGAAGTACCAGACCTGCTTCTATTTTTTCATCCACAAAATAATCGTGGTATGCTTTTTTGTTGTTGGCAACTAATTTCATTGTTTCTTTACTCATTTTTTACCAAACACTCCTTTCATTTCCTGCAGATATCAACAGACACACTCTTTTATGCTTCCTCTTCTGTTTCCTGTTCTTCTTCTGCAATGACAAAATCAATGGTTCTTAAGAATTTATCGGTATTTTCTACACAAACCCTCACTGACTGTCCCAATTTATATTTAATCCCGGTATCTCTTCCTACCATTTCATACGCCTGTTCATCATATAAGAAATAATCTCCCGGAAGTTTGGATACATGAACCATACCTTCTACCGTATTTGGAAGCTCCACATAAATTCCCCACTGAGTTACTCCGCTGACAACACCGGTAAAAACTTCTCCGATATGACGTTCCATATATTCCACTTTTTTCAGCTTGTTGGTTTCTCTTTCCGCTTCTTCTGCTCTTCTTTCCAATCGTGAGGACTGGGTAGCTACCTGTGGAAGAATTTCTTCATAATGTTCTATCTTTTTGGATTTCATACGTCCACGAATCCAATCCTTAATAATTCTGTGAATCTGTAAATCCGGATATCGTCTGATAGGAGACGTAAAATGACAATAATAATCACAGGCAAGACCAAAATGACCACTGCAATCCACAGTATACTTTGCCTGCTTCATACTTCGAAGTGCCAATCTTGAAATCAACGCTTCTTCCTTACTTCCTTCCACCTTATTTAAAAGCTTCTGAATTTCCTTTGGATGTACTTCTTCTTTATTTACTTTTATATGATATCCAAAATTATAGATAAAGGATGCTAATTTCTGGATTTTTTCCGGATCCGGAAAATCATGGGTACGATATACAAAGGGCATCTCCAGCCAGTAAAAGTGCTGTGCTACGGTTTCATTGGCAATCAACATAAAATCTTCAATAATTTTGGTTGCTACATTTCTGTCATAAGGCTTGATTTCCACCGGATGTCCTTCCTTATCCAGTAAAATCTTGGATTCCGGAAAATCAAAGTCAATGGATCCACGTTTTTTTCTTTTTTTACGGAGAATGGCTGCCAGTTCTTCCATTTGTTCAAACATGGGTACTAATTCTTTGTAACGCTCTCTTTCTGCTTCATCTTTATCTTCCAAAATTTTTTTCACGGAAGTATAGGTCATTCGTTCATTAACACAGATTACAGTTTCTTCGATGGAATGGTCAACAACCTCTCCTTTATCATTAATGGTCATAAGACAGCTTAATGCCAAACGGTCTACTCCTGCATTTAAAGAACAAATCCCATTGGATAATTTATGCGGAAGCATGGGAATAACACGGTCTACCAGATACACACTGGTTCCACGGTTTAATGCCTCCCTATCCAAAGCGGAGCGCTCCTGCACATAGTTACTTACGTCTGCAATATGCACTCCCAAATAATATAAACCATCTTTTACGGTTAAACTTACCGCATCGTCTAAATCCTTGGCATCTTCCCCGTCAATGGTTACCATAACCACATCACGGTAATCGCTTCTTCCGGCACAGTCTGCTTCGGAAATCTCGTCATGAATTTTTTCCACCTGATTCATAACCTTTTGGGGATATTCTACAGGCAAATCAAAGCCCTTTACAATGGACATAATATCTACACCGGGGTCATTGATATGGCCTAAGATTTCCACCACTTTTCCTTCCGGTTTCTTACGGTCATTACCATAATCAGTCAATTCCACTACCACTTTATGTCCGTCTACCGCCCCTTTAGAACGTTCTATAGGAATAAAAATATCTTCTGCCAATTTTTGATTATCGGGAATTACAAAACCAAAAGTTCTGTTCTTTTGGAAGGTACCCACAATGGTATTAGTTCCTCTTTCAATAATCTTAATTACTTCTGCTTCCTGCCGTTTTCCGGTAGGTTTACGAAGTAAAGCAACTTCTACGGTATCCAAATGATAGGCACCGTTTACTTTATCTTCCGGTATAAATAAATCATCTTCCCTGCCATCTACCTCTACAAATCCGAAGCCTCTCTGGTTACTGATAAAGGTTCCGATAATTCTTTCTGTCTTGGCGTTAGCTGTTTTAGCATCAAAAATGGAATATTTTCCCCTCTTACTGATTTGGATTTTATCTTCCGCCAAAAGTTCTTCCAAAGCTTTTTTTAAATTCGCACGCTCTTCCGGTGCTACCTGCATCATAATTGCCAGTTCTTTTTCTTTCATAGGAACATAAAATTCATTTTTCATCAGGTCCACAATGACCTGTTTTCTCTCTTTCCAATTCTTCATCATCTTTCTCCCCTTATATCTCTATCCAGCAAAACAGCATACAAGAATATCCCTCTTTTTTATCAAAAATCCCTTTTTATGATAAAAAAAGGACATTCCCGTATCTCTACAAGAATGTCCCGAACTTACCTTGCTCTTAGAATCTGCTGATATTCAAGATTGCTGCAATTACAATAAAAGCGATTGCTAAATATTTTGTAATCTTTACCAAAGTACCTTCCATAGAACGACCTTTGTTCTTACCCCAGTAAGTTTCAGCAGCACCGCTGATTGCACCTAATCCTGCAGATTTACCTTCCTGCATTAATACTAATACTGTTAATCCAATACAAATTATAATAAACACAATAGTTAACACTGTTCTTAAAATTTCCATCTTAATCGTTCTTTCCTTTCACTTCACACAGGTACTCACTGATAAGAAAATACATCTCTCATCCAATACCTTCTTAGTCACACGCATAAGATTTTATCATAAGAACTTTGTATTTGCAAGACATTAAGTGTAATTTTTTACATTATTTTCTTAAATAAAAAGCATCCATTCCGGGATATACTGCTTCTTCCCGTAATTCTTCCTCAATCCTAAGAAGCTGATTATATTTCGCCACCCTATCCGTCCGACATGGTGCTCCTGTCTTAATCTGACCACAGCTCATTGCCACTGCCAAATCAGAAATAGTAGTATCTTCCGTTTCGCCTGAACGATGGGAAACAATGGCGTTAAATCCATGTTCATGGGCAAGAGAAATTGCTTCTATGGTTTCCGTTAAGGTTCCGATTTGATTTAATTTGATTAAAATGGAATTACCGCATTTTTTATCAATTCCCTTTTGTAACCGTTTGCTATTGGTGACAAATAAATCATCTCCTACCAACTGGACTTTATTTCCCAAACGTTTGGTTAAATCTCTCCAACCGTCCCAATCCTCCTCATGCAATCCGTCTTCAATAGAACATAACGGATATCGGTTACACAATTCCTCATAAAGAGAAATCATCTCAGAGGTACTTCGCATCACAGATAACTTTTTCGTATCCGGCACTCCCTCTAAAGTTGTATCCTTTACTTTGAAATTATACTCTTTCTCTTCCTTTTTCTGCAAACTTTCAGTTTCTCCCGGAAAGAAATACATACCGGAATTTTCTTCATATAATTCACTGGCAGCCGCATCCATGGCAAAAACAACATCCTTTCCGCACACATACCCTGCTTTTTCCACAGCTTTGGTGAGATAATCAAACACTTCAAAAACATCCTTTAAGTCTGGTGCGAAACCACCTTCATCCCCTACAGATGTGGACTTACCGTCTGCAGACAAAATTTTCTTTAATGTATGATAGATTTCCGTTCCCATACGAAGAGCATCGCTAAAGGTTGCTGCTCCCACCGGCATAATCATAAATTCCTGAAAATCCACTGTATTTTTAGCATGCTTTCCACCATTTAAAATGTTCATCATGGGAACCGGCATAATAAATTTATTTTGGTATTCCTGTTTTTTCAATGAACTGTCCATTTTTATTTCTTTTGCTGTTTTTTCTAAATAACGATACAAGGGCATTTCCTTTGCTTTAGCTGCTGCCTTTGCCGCTGCCAGGGAAACCCCAAGCACAGCGTTAGCACCCAAACCACCTTTATTAGGTGTTCCGTCAATTTCACAAAGTAAACGGTCAATGTTTTGCTGTTCACAAACAGCTTTATTCAACAAATCCTGTCGGATTTGATGATTGATATGGCAGACGGCCTTTGTCACACCCTGGCCTAAGTATGCTTTTTCTTTATCCCTTAACTCCACAGCTTCAAATTTTCCCGTACTGGCCCCGGAAGGAACTGCCGCCCTGCCAATAATCGGATTATTTTTACTACATTTTTCTCCCTCACCGGCAGGATTCACAGACACCTCTGCTTCCACTGTAGGATTTCCTCTGGAATCTAAAATCTGTCGTCCTCTGATTTCTGTAATTAAAAAAGTTTCTCCCATAGATACCTCCTGATTTTTAACATTTACACATATTTGAAATTTCTTTTGATTACTCCAATGGTAATTTCATATCCAAATATTATGTAATTCATTCAGTAGTATTCCCCTATTTTGTAAACTTAATCACTATTCTACCTTTAAGCCGGTGGTTAGATGTTTTTCAGCTTTAGCAAGGTTCGCGGTGGTAACACGGACTACAGTTTAAGACTTGTTCGCGGGAAACTAAACTGTAATTACATTATATGTGTTACTCAAGAATTCGGTAATTTACAGTCTATAAATGTTTGCACTTACTAGAAACTGTAAAAAATTCTTATACTTTGTCTATCTGTACAAATTATTACAGTCTGAGAAACATGATATGAATCCGTAGCTGTAAATATTAAGCAGAAACTTATATTTAGGTCGCGGAGTGATTTATAAAATTACAGTTTCCATGGTTCCTCGCGTCAAATTAACTGTAATTAGATTCTTTGGGGTACTTAAAAGCTTGAGTGTATACCTCTCAAAATCGTTAGGCAAGCCTGTAGACTGTAGACAGAAGTTCCTATACTTTCTGTTAAGCATGCCCTTTGAGAACGCCGGTTCCTGGCGAGGTTCTTTCGAGCCTGGCACCGTTGCGTTCGAAAGGAGCGGGAGCGTGCAGCGTACGGAAAGTATATGAACTTCGTCAGCTTCAGCATTTACTCCCCTAACCGCCGGTTTAGTTTTTTATATCACTAACCACTCTATAATCTAAAAGGCTTTGCACATCTTCCTGTACAAAGCCTTTTTATAATATCTTATTTTATTATCTGTTCTTCTCCAAAAGGTATCTTTTCCAAATCCTCTAATACAAACTGCGGAATCTTTCCTTTTTGGAAATACACTTCATCTATATAATAATCACTTCCATCGTATGGATTGGGGGTGTAAATAAGTACGCTGTATTCATCATTATTGCTGCGACTTTTCGAGCTCCACCAACGATTGGTACTTGGCACCGTATTCTCCAAAATCTTTCCAAACACTTCCGGATTGGTATAAATTGCAGTTTTCTCATCCGTCGAATAACTTACCATCTCTGATCCCGATGTTCTTAATCTCTCATAATCCTCCTGTCGGATTTCTATCTTCTGAATTCGATTTCTGTAAGCGTTATCAAATACATTATTATGATTAATCCCTGCTTTCTCCAATAACGCTATGGTATTCTTATAAGAATCGTAAATTAAGATGTTCCATGAATTCCGATATTCTTCATTTTGCATTCCTACTCCCAACAAGGAAATCTGTGCCTTCGGATAATTATAATATACTTCCTCATAATCCGCATTTTCTACATCTTTTTTATAAGCTTCTACCAAAGCATGCATATCCACATCTATAGGCGCGGTTACATTTCCAAATCCATTATTATAGGTAGCAGAAATGATACGATAATTATTTACAAAATTCTCTTCCATCACCTGATTGTTAGTAAGCTGATATGCATCCATATGATAAATCTCATTCAACAGTTCCATGTTTTCTTCATAATTGATATAGAGCATTCTGTTCTCTGTTTTCCCATTTCTAAATCGAAACTTGATTTCCATATTTTCATAGTTTCTATCATAGGTTTTTGTATCTCGTGTGATCCGTTCTCGGTTTTCCAAAAGCGCATAAATGGTATCCAAATCCGTAATTTCCATATTTCTCGCTCTATACCAGCGATATATTTCCGTTCCATCCTGCATAACGTAATTACTGTCCCCGAAGCTCTCTGCTGCTAAGGATACGTATACACTTTCTACCTTTGACTGCTTCGGAATGCGGCTGTCATACCCAATCCAGTCATATCGGAAGGCCAAAAATACCACAATTACAGATACCAGGGAAACGACTGCTGTTACCAATTTCTTGCGGATAGCACGAAAATCCACTTCGTATATCAACTGAATTACAGCATGCCCCAAAGCAACAGAAAATACAGCTCCCAGGATTCCCAAAACAACACTTTCACCTGCCACAAAATAAACTGCATAAGTGCAAAAGATACCAAAAACTAATAATAGGGCGAAACGTAATATTTCTTTCATCTTTGGAAAACTAATACTGTTTCCGTGACTTTCGCTGGCTCTCATCTTATATAAAAAGTAACTGACAATACCAAAAACTATTGCTAAAAGAAGAAGCCCCACTGCTATATTTCCATAAGTATATATTTTCCCTTCATAGCTATAATAGCGTCCCTGCCTTCCTGCAAGAATAATATACTTATAAATATTCACGATAGGAGAAAAAATGGTATCAAATATCTTATTTTCCTCCCCGCTTCCATAGGTAACAAAAAAGCTGGATGCCATCAATACTGTTATGGCTCTGGCTGCCAGTTCATATCCTAACAGCAGGCCCATAATAAGCAAACTTACCAGGGTATTACCGGTCAACAAGACAGCAATCATAGCAAGATGATAAATTCCAAGGAACAAAAGCAGATATAAACAAAAAGCTTTTATGGCACCTGTCAAAATCATGCCGGACATACTGCCAAAAACCGCAGCTACCATCATTCCCAGTAACATATTCACCCAATAGGTTATTACAAAAATTACCACTCCATCAAACCACAGTACCAAAAATCTTCTCTTGCGGCTCACCGGCTGACTGTGATAAAAATCTACCTGTTTTTTATTATGCAAATATGCAAATCCCTGCATTCCAATCAAAACTGCCAAAAAGATGATAAGTACCGGTAAAACACCGTTGCTGTGAAACAACGCACTAACCACATCATCCATTCTTCTCTGCATAAGAAGCAAACCTTCGGCATCTGCATTTTCATAGTTAGAAAGAATACTGTTCAAACGTAACAGCAGATATCCCGGGAAACAGCAAAAGAACACCAAAAAGCTAATTCCAAATATCCAGTTTCTTCGTTTCATATCTTCCCTTACATCAAAGCGAAACACAGATTTTCTACGATTCCCTTTTTCTTCCTGCTTCTGTTTGGATGCATCAGCTAAAAATGAGTTTTTTAATGTCATAACCAACAACCTCCGTTTCACTGATAAAAATTTCTTCTAAGGACAATGGCAACACTTCGTAAAATACGGTATCCAATGTTGCAAACACTGTCTGTATCTCTTCTCTGCTTCCTCTGGCGGTCATGGTACAAAGCATACCTCTCTTTTCCTTCTGTAAAATCGCCATTTTCTGCATTGCTTTATTTTCTTCTTCCTCTGTGGCAAATACACACTGGATTTTTTGAATATTGCACTTCATTTCCAATAAATCTTTGGATAAAATCACGCCACCTTTATGTAACAACCCTACGGTGTCACATATGTCTTCCAGTTCTCTTAGATTGTGAGATGCAATAATCGGCGTTAATCCCCTCTCTTCCATATGCTTCGCAAAAATAGCTTTGATTCCTTGTCTCATAACCGGATCCAAGCCGTCAAAGGTTTCGTCACAAATCAGATATTTGGTGTTGGCGCAAAGTCCACAGATAATCGCCATCTGCTTCTGCATACCTTTGGAAAAGGTAGAAATCTTTCTATTTTTATCCAGTCCAAATTTTTCCAAATATTCATAAAATAAAGTACTGTCAAATTTTTCATAAACAGTTGTCAAATATTTTTCCATATCTTTTCCGTTGGCATTTCTGAAAAAGAAAGGCTCATCCGGAATAAAATATACACCCTTAATAGCATTTTCATTATCAAATACCGGTTTATCATCTATTAAAACATGGCCACCATCCGGCTTCATAATTCCGGCAACCATTCGAAGCAATGTGGTTTTTCCTGCACCGTTGGTACCAATCAAACCGAATACATTGCCCTCCTGCATGGTCAGACTTACTTGATTCACTGCCCACACATCATCAAATCTTTTTGATACATTTGTTAATGTAATCATGTCTGCCTCCTATAATCTCGTTCTTGCTTTCATGAAGCATCGTTAATATAAAACTTTGCTCTATAATTCATGTTTTATATTTCTTTTTATTGGTCTTATGTTCCATTTTGTAATAGTGTTACAATATCCTCTCTGGTAAGACCGATACCTTCTCCCTCTTTTACCAAAGCAAGAATCTGTTGTTTTAATTCTTCTTTTTTTGTTTCCTTCAAATTATGGTTGGAAGAAACAAAATTACCTCTTCCCTTTACACTGTAAATAAATCCTTCTCTCTCCAACTCTCCATAGGCCTTCTGGATGGTGTTGGGATTAATGGATAGTTCCATAGCAAGATTTCTCACCGATGGCAGTTTCTCATCTTCCGGCAGGACTCCGCAAAGAATCAGATGCTTAAATCGTTCTACAATCTGCTCATACAAAGGTCTTGCATCTTTTAAATCAAGAACTATCATAGCTCCTCCTTTCAGTCGTCACAAGTGTACTATCACTTCTAGTACACTTAGTATATATTTTTATTTTTAACTTGTCAATAACTAAAATAGATTATCAATATTTGCTTACTTATTTTTAGCAGATAAACTGTAGGTTAGAAAGGTATACTTTCATTTTTATCATGGCTGTATTCCCCTAAATTAATCATGGTTCGCGGTCATAACCTGTATTTCCCGGTGCAATTTCACTCGCGTGAAGCTTTTTCTTGTTTTTGAGCAGATGAAATGTATGCTTTTGATATTTTAATATGCTCTCAAACTCTCTTATACTGATTAGATACTGAACCCTTTTCTCTATGAGCAGATGAAAAACATGATTTATTAATTCCTAGCCGCTTCCTAGGCACTAAACCTCTTGTTTTTTCTATCCATGAGCAGATGAAAAGCATAATTTATTAATTCCTAGCCGCTTCCTAGGCACTAAACCTCTTGTTTTTTCTATCCATGAGCAGATGAAAAACTTATTTTATTAATATTAATACGCTCACCTTGTCAATATCTCCATATAATTACTACGTCTAACAGATTGCAACATGGAAAATATGATTTTAGGATGTCCTTACTGTACATAAGTTATTTTGTAAGCCTATAAACTAAGAAAAAGCTGCTACTTTCACGATTTATATTCATGAAAGCAACAGCTTAATTTTACTTATATCATATCGACTACTTTATACTCTTATTTTTTGATTAATAAAGATTTACCTGTCATTTCTGCCGGCTGTTCTTTACCCATTACTTCAATTAAAGTAGGGATAATATCTGCGAGACATCCACCTTCTCTTAATGTGTAAGCTTCGTCGTAGTTTACTAAGATGAATGGAACTTCATTAGTTGTATGTGCTGTAAATGGAGCACCTGTTTCGTAATCAACTAACTGTTCTGCGTTACCATGGTCTGCACAGATAAACATAGTTCCGTCTACAGATTTTAATGCTTCCACTGCTTTTCCAACACATTCATCAACTGCTTCTACTGCTTTAATAGCAGCTTCTTCAACACCTGTATGACCAACCATGTCAGGGTTAGCGAAGTTGATAATGATAACATCGTATTTATCAGAAGTAATAGCTTCTGTTAATTTATCACATACTTCGTATGCGCTCATTTCAGGTTTTAAGTCATAAGTTGCAACCTTTGGAGAGTTAACAAGGATTCTGTCTTCTCCTGCGTTTGGTTCTTCTACACCACCGTTGAAGAAGAAAGTAACGTGAGCATATTTTTCTGTTTCTGCAATTCTAGCCTGTGTTAAACCATTAGCAGCTAACCATTCACCAAATGTATTTGTTACAGCAATTTTGTGGAATGCAACTTCTTTGTTAGGAATGGTTGGATCGTAATCAGAGAAGCATACAAATTTAACATCTAATCTTTCTCTATCGAATCCTTTGAAATCATCATCACAGAATGCTCTTGTGATTTCTCTTGCACGGTCAGGACGGAAGTTGAAGAAAATAACGGAATCTTTTTCTTTAATAGTTCCAATAGCTGCACCGTCTTTTACTACTACTGTAGGTACTACGAATTCATCAGTTTTTTCTACATCATAAGAAGCCTGAATACCTGCAGGACCGGAAACAGCTGTGTTTCCTTCCCCTTTTGTTAAAGCATCGTAAGCTAATTTTACTCTATCATAGTTGTTATCTCTGTCCATTGCATAGTAACGTCCCATAACAGAAGCGATTTCACCTACACCGATTTTTGCCATTTCAGCTTCTAAATCTTCTGCAAATCCTTTTCCGCTTGCAGGAGGTGTATCTCTACCATCTAAGAAACAGTGTACATATACTTTGGAAAGACCGTTTCTTTTTGCTAATTCTAACAAACCATAAAGGTGTGTATTGTGGCTGTGTACACCACCATCAGATAATAAACCAAACATGTGTAATGCAGAATCGTTTGCTTTACAATTTTCTACTGCTGCTAATAATGCAGGGTTTTCGAAGAAAGTTCCATCCTGGATTTCTTTTGTAATTCTTGTAAGTTCCTGGTAAACGATACGTCCTGCACCCATGTTTAAGTGACCTACTTCAGAGTTCCCCATCTGTCCGTCAGGAAGACCTACTGCCATTCCACTTGCATTACCTTTTACGAAAGGACATTCTGCCATTAATTTGTCCATAACAGGTGTTTTAGCCTGAGCAACTGCGTTACCGCTATCTTTGCTGTTTAATCCATATCCATCTAAAATCATTAATACGGTTGGTTTTTTACTCATGATACTCTCCTTTAATGTGTTAAATTTATTATTTTTTCTTTTTAGCATTGTTACTTTCGCCTACTTACTTGCAGTTCGAAAGATAAATCAGCGGTACAACATTTTCATTCCTAAAAATATTGTCCCTATCTATAACAGTATAACATTGTTTCTTTCTATTAGGCAATATGCAGATTACCTTTCTTGTGAAAAACTTAACGCAAATATTTCTATACCCAGCTTACAATTATCACAACAGCTCCCTTATGAACCGTTATCTTTCCTTTTTCTCCTAAAATGAATTCATTGCTGATTCCAATTGGAAAGCTATTGGTAATTTCCTGTTCCTTTAAAAGGTATTTCATATTTTCAATGGATACAGTAGCTTTATCCCCCATGCTAAATAAGGACATATATCCCTCCAGAGAATCCTGAAAACTGATTTCTTCTTCCTTCGCTACAAGAATCATTCCTGTGCCATCCATCAGATAACCCACTGCATTATGTTCTTTCAAATATAGCAGGCACTGGATATTGGCAATAGTATGTTCTATTCTTCCTCCCATACCTCCATAAATGCGAAAGCTTTGATACCCTTCTGACAAGCCTAACTTGATTGCAGCAAGCATATCTGTATCATCTTTTTCTACAGGAAGAACAATTACTTTATCCTCTTCCGCCTTGGCAATTTCCGCCACACCTTCTGCTTCTTTTTCACTGATAGAATCAAAGTCACCAAGAATATAGTCCGGTGTAATCTCTAACAGTTTACAATATTCATAACCGCCGTCCACAGCGATACATAAGTCATTTTCTCCCACCGGGATATCGGAAATGGTTAAATCCCCTGCTCCAATTAAAATACAATTTCCTTTGTTCATGGTTCCCTCTCATTATTGTTTCATTTTTATATTTTATTACTTCTATGAATTATTCATTTCTTTTCACATTAAATATTGCTATATATCTATAATAAAAACTTGATTCTCTTTTTTATGGAATTCCCAATACTAATAGCCAGTATAATTTTTACTATATCAAAAAAAACAAACGGAAAAACACCTACTGATAATGCAGTCGTCAAATTTAATTTACTTTGATACATCAACCACACTGTCCCAACCAAATATAGTCCCAGTGTTCCCACACTTAATGCCATAATCTGATTAAACAGCTTTCCTTTCTCCCGGCATTTCCTTTTCTCCAAAAGGCTTCCTCCAAGGAAACTTAAAGCCAGATATCCGATTAAATATCCTCCGGTTGGTCCCAACAGCTTTCCTGCACCGGCAGAAAATCCGGAATATACAGGGATTCCAACTAAACCCATTAATAAATAAATCGTGGTACTGATAAGGGCTTTTTTCTTGTCCAATAATATAATAGCCAAATAAATAGCCATATTTGCAAAGCTCAAAGGCACCATTCCTATGGGAATTACTATAGGTCCCATAATACATAGGATTGCTGCCATAAGAGCTGTAAGAGTTAAATTTTGTATTTTATTATCTCGCATATCCATTCATTTTCTATATCTTCAATCTGTTATCTATTTTCTAAACTAATATATTCTTTTCTACAATCCCAGTCAATTTATATTTTAAACTTATTGCTTTTTCGTTTATATTTTATATAATATAATAAATTCTTTTGTAACAAATCAAATTACTATTCTATAACATATTCTATTTATAATACTTATTGATATCATTTATGCTGTCATCAAAAAAGAAATAAGCATCCCTTAACTCTCCAAAAAGTTAGGATGCTTAATCTTAAACTTCATTTATATATCACTCTTGTATATTTTTTCCTACTACTTTATTCTCTTTCTAAAAAATAAAAATCACCATCTTCGTCTTCACTCATAATAGTAACTTGATTTTCAGAATCCAATGTAACACTCCACTTCACATTTCCGTCTACAGACATAAACCATTCTTCATCTGCGTTTAATTCATATGTACCTTCTACAGATACATCTTCTCTTTCCCATACAAAGGTTCCATCTGCTGCAAAAGTTATAGGTTCGTCCCCATCCATTGAAAAAGTGCCAACAATTCCTTTTTCTTCTGTCGCTGTTTCTTCTGTACTAACATTTGTTTCCACTGCACCAGATTTACCACATGCTGCCATTGCTCCTGCCAGCATTAAAGTTACCATTATTACTGCTAATTTTCTTCTCATACTTTTATCCTCTCCTTCGTGGTATTTAAGGCATATTATGTAGTGAAAATCTACCTTAAACCCTTATTTTCACTATCAATTTTACCCACCCGAAAGAGATTTTGTCAAGATGAATCATATATAAGATAAGAAAATGAACCAAAACAAAACTTTTCAAATACACTTCTATAAAATATTAATTTTATATTTTATACACAATCATCCCGAAGTATATGTTCATATCTATTTAACTGATATTTCAACACTTCAAGCGCCCTTGATTCAGGCTCTTTTTCTAATAATTTATACAACTTTTGATAATTAATCTTCAACCCAAAACCAATTTCCATGGCTTGTCTCTCTAGATTAGCATAAAATGGCTTACCTATCACTTTCTCTATATTTTCCTCAATAGACTTATCAAAAGGAAATTCTCCAATATCACTTAACAAAGCATTTCCGTTATCAAAAATCGGAGCAGTTCTATATTGTTTTGTTACACTGTTGATAATTAATCCTATATTATTAAAATGTCTGTCAGTGTTTAAGATTAGCATATCAAATGTAAACATTTTTCCCAAATATTCTTTTATATCTAATTTTGTAGCTTTTTCCACAAACTCCAATACATATTGTATTTTATCTTCTATATTCCCTATTCCCTGCACGACATCTGTCAGTTCCCTATTATAATATATATCATATAGTCGTTGCAAACTCGAATATGCTTCATCTCTTTTCAAAAAATTTTCTGAAAGGCACCCTTTTTTTCCATTAATAATGCATTTTTTATAAGGTACATAATTTTCTATATTAGAACACATTAGTACCCGAGTGGAAAGAACTTCAGCCAAGTCCTCATATCCTATTCGATTTTGTTTATACCATTTGTTGTCAAAAAAATATTTTTGCTGTGTTCCTTTACTACTTCCTGAAACTAATACCATCGCCTCGGCAGGAAGTCTACAAAAACCATTAACATACAATTCATCATTATATCTGACAATAGAGTCGTAATACTGAAACAATCTTTCCGCATTTTCTTTATCATCATCTTTATTTTCAATTAATTCAATAAATGCTACCGGTTTATCATCATAGTAAATAATAAAATCTCTCACGTATAACTCCCCTTATCAAATTTATTTTTATCGTATCTCTTTTCAAATTCCGCCATTACTTGTTAAAAAAGGGATGAGATTATCTCTCACCCCTTTTTCTATCTCTTATTATCAAGATATCTTTTTTTATTCTGATTGTCAATTAATAGTTAACGATTTTACCAAAATCAGGTTTTAATGCAGCACCACCAACTAAGCCACCATCGATGTCAGGCTGTGAGAATAAGTCTGCTGCTGTAGCTGCGTTAACAGATCCGCCGTACTGGATACGAACTGCTTCTGCTGTAGCTTCATCATACATTTCAGCGATAAGTTCACGGATTCCTTTACAAACTTCCTGAGCCTGTTCTGTTGTAGCAGTTTTACCTGTACCGATTGCCCAGATTGGTTCGTAAGCGATAACCATAGAAGCTACCTGATCAGCTGTAACGTCTACTAAGTCAGATTTAATCTGTAATCTGATCCAATCCATAGTAACGCCCATTTCTCTCTGTTCAAGAGATTCACCACAACAAAGAATTGGTGTAAGACCTTTTTCAAAAGCTTTTTTCACTTTTTTGTTTAACATAACGTCACATTCTTTGAAGTAGTCACGTCTTTCAGAGTGTCCAAGGATAACATATTTAACACCTGCATCTAATAACATATCTGCAGAAATTTCTCCTGTGTAAGCACCTTTATCTTCATAGTACATGTTTTCAGCACCAACAGCAATGTTTGTACCTTTAACAGCTTCTACTACAGGAACGATGTCAATTGCAGGTACGCAAAATACTACGTCTACAGTTTCACTTGCTACTAATGGTTTTAATTCTTCAACTAATTTTACAGCTTCACTTGGAGTCATGTTCATTTTCCAGTTACCAGCTACGATTTTTCTTCTTGCCATTTTTATTTTCCTCACTTTTTATTTTTGTATTTATTGCTTTCGGTAGTTCCTTCAACTAAACTCAATCTTCGTCTTCGACTCGATTTCGTTAAGGTTCAGGAACGGCCTCGCACTAAATTCAAACGTCGCTTTCGCTCGTTTTCATTAAGTTGCTTTCGGTCTATTTGTCGTCTGCTGCTACTACACCTGGAAGTGCTTTTCCTTCTAAGAATTCAAGGGAAGCTCCACCACCTGTAGAGATGTGAGACATTTTATCAGCGAAACCTAACTGGTTAACAGCTGCTGCAGAGTCACCACCACCGATGATTGTTGTTGCATCTGTTTCAGCTAAAGATTCAGCTACTGCGATAGTACCTTTTGCAAGAACAGGGTTTTCAAATACACCCATAGGTCCGTTCCAAACAACAGTTTTTGCGGATTTAACAGCTTCTGCGAACATTTCAGCAGATTTTGGTCCGATGTCTAATCCCATTTTGTCTGCTGGGATAGCATCTGCTGCAACATAGTCAACTGCGATTTCTGCATCGATTGGGCTTGGGAAAGCTTCAGCTACTGCTGCATCTACAGGAAGTAATAATTTCTTTCCTAAGCTTTCAGCTTTAGCAAGCATTTCTCTACAGTAATCTAATTTTTCATCATCAACTAAGGATTTACCGATTTCCATTCCCTGTGCTTTTAAGAATGTAAATGCCATACCACCACCAATGATTAAAGTATCACATTTTTCAAGTAAATTAGAGATAACGTTTAATTTATCTGCAACTTTAGCACCACCAAGGATAGCTACGAAAGGTCTTACAGGATTTTCTACTGCATTACCAAGGAAGTCGATTTCTTTCTGCATTAAGTATCCAACTGCACAGTCGCCGCCTTTTGCACGAACAACTTCTGTAACACCTGCTACAGATGCATGTGCTCTATGGGAAGAACCAAAAGCGTCACATACATATGCATCACAAAGATCTGCTAATTCTTTAGAGAATTCTTCACCGTTCTTTGTTTCTTCTTTTCCACGGAAACGTGTATTCTGAAGTAATACAACATCACCTTCGTTCATCGCTGCAACAGCTTTAGTAGCTGCTTCGCCTGTTACGTTGTAATCAGACACGAAAACAACTTCTTTACCTAATTTTTCAGAAAGTCTTTTTGCCACAGGAGCTAAAGATTCTTTTTCATTTGGACCTTCTTTAACTTTACCAAGGTGAGAGCAAAGAATAACTTTTCCACCATCAGCGATTAATTTATTGATTGTAGGAAGAGCTGCATTGATACGTGTTTCGTCTGTGATAACACCATCTTTTAAAGGTACGTTGAAGTCACATCTAACTAAAACTCTTTTTCCTTTTGCGCTAAAATCATCTACGCTTTTTTTGTTTAATGACATAATTGTATGCCTCCTTTAATTATAAATAAGTATAAAAACAAAGGCCCGGTCCATCAGACCGGACCTTTATAGGTCTTTAAAAGAACGATTCGTTTACAACAAATTAAGCTAATTCAGCGAAGTATTTAATTGTACGAACCATCTGGCTTGTGTAGGAGTTTTCATTGTCATACCAAGAAACTACCTGTACCTGTGTATTTCCATCTTCCATTGGAGCTACCATTGTCTGTGTAGCATCGAAGATAGAGCCGAATGTACTTCCGATGATGTCAGAAGATACGATTTCGTCTGTGTTGTAACCGAAGGATTCAGTTGCAGCAGCTTTCATAGCATCGTTGATCTGTTCTTTTGTAACAGCACCTTTAACAACAGCTACTAAAATTGTTGTAGAACCTGTTGGTGTAGGAACACGCTGAGCAGATCCGATTAATTTTCCGTTTAATTCAGGGATAACTAAACCGATAGCTTTTGCAGCACCTGTAGAGTTAGGAACGATGTTCTGTGCACCTGCACGAGATCTTCTCTTGTCACCTTTTCTCTGTGGTCCGTCAAGGATCATCTGGTCACCTGTGTAAGCATGAACTGTTGTCATGATACCACTCATGATTGGAGCTAAGTCATTTAAAGCTTTAGCCATAGGAGCTAAACAGTTTGTTGTACAAGAAGCTGCAGAAATAATGTTATCTTCAGCTGTTAATGTATTGTGGTTTACATTGTAAACGATTGTAGGAAGGTCGTTTCCTGCTGGAGCAGAGATAACAACTTTTTTAGCACCTGCATCGATGTGAGCCTGTGCTTTAGCTTTAGATGTGTAGAAACCTGTACATTCAAGAACTACGTCTACA
>JAFZGJ010000003.1 GCA_017555455.1 Lachnospiraceae bacterium | reverse complement strand
ATTAATGATAAAACTTATAACATTGATCCTGAAAAGGTGAAAGAAGTAACTACTGATAAGACAAAAGCCGTAGTGGCGGTAGATTTTACAGGACAATCTGTTGAGTTAGATAAACTTATGGCTCATTGTAAAGAACATAATCTTGTGTTGATTGAAGATGGCGCGCATGTTATCGGTACCAAATATAAGGGTCAGCCGAATGGTTCCATTGCAGATATGACAACCTTCAGTTTCCATCCGGTAAAAACCGTAACCGGCGGTGAAGGAGGGGCGGTTATGACCAATAATGAAGAATATTATCAGAAACTTCTTCTTGCACGTTCCCACGGTATTACCCGTGATACTGCACTTATGGAAGAAGAACCACATGGTGGCTGGTATTATGAACAGGTTTCTTTAGGATATAACTATCGTATGACAGACATCCAGGCGGGACTTTTGATTAGTCAGTTGGATAAGCTTCCTATGTTTTCAGAAAGAAGAAAAGAAATTGTAGCAAAATACAATGAAGCATTTTTGCAGATTCCGGAAATTCAGGTACAGGAAGAAATTCCGGAATCCGATACTACAAGACATTTGTATATTTTAAGAATTAAGCCGGAAATGCTGACCATTAACAGAAGAGAATTTTTTGATGCATTGGCAGCGGAAAATATTATGTGTAACGTACATTATATTCCAACCTATTACTTCCCACATTATCAAAGATTGGGATATGAAAAAGGTCTCTGTCCAAAGGCAGAAAAATTATATGATGAAATGATGAGCTTACCTCTTTACTATGGTATGACAGATCAGGACGTAGAAGATGTGATTGCTGCAGTAAAGAAAATTGTAGAATATTATAAAAAATAATATACAAAAGTTTGACTTGGGCGGATGAAACAAGCTAAAAAGTAAGTTTAATCTGCTTGAAAATGTTGAAAAGGTAAAAAATAGCGGATAGGATTAAAAAATAAATAAAATTAATCTGCTTAATAGTAGTTAAAATCTGTTTAATATATAAAAATGAGCAGATAAAAACCAATAAATATGATAATTTAGAGGCGATGTATGAAACTGAGTATAATAGTACCTGTCTATAATATGGCTGCAGATGGAAAATTAGAATATTGTTTAGAATCATTAGTGAATCAAACAATCAAGGATTATGAAATTATCGCTGTAGATGATTGTTCTACAGATAATTCTTTGGAAATTTTGAAACAATACGAAGCAAAATATCCGGACAAATTTAAAGTCATAGCTTCTCCTGTAAATAAAAAACAAGGCGGGGCCAAAAATCTTGGACTGGAAATTGCTAAGGGAGATTGGATTGGTTTTATTGACAGTGATGACTGGATAACCAAAGACTATTATGAGAAACTTTTAAATAAAGCAGAGGAAACCGGAGCAGATATGGTAGGTTGTGACTATCATTTGACCGGGGAACATTCTATGGAAATTGGTCAGATTGTGCATAACAATAAACCGGAGCAGGCAGGGATATTAACAAAAGAAAAATATCAATCCTTGATTTTGGATAGCGGAAGTTTGGTGGTAAAAATATACAGACGAGGTATTGTTTATGATTATCCAAACCGTTTTCCGGAAGGTATTTTCTATGAAGATAATGCTATTAGTAATTCCTGGATGCTAAGAGCAAAACATTTTGAGTATATTCAGGAACCTATGTACTATTATTATCAGCATAATGCTTCTACGGTACATACCATTACGAAAAAAAGATGTGAAGACCGTATGGAAGCGGCCAGAATTATGGTAGAAGAGGCAAAACAGTTTGGGTTCTTTGATGAGTACAAAGAAGAAATAGAAAGTAGTTTTACAACTTTATTTTATGTAAACACCCTATTTTCTTATATGATGGGAGTAAAAAAGCAAGAATTTTCTTTTATCAAAGCCATGGGTGAAGAAATGAAAAATACATTTCCTGATTTTAGGAATAATAAATATTATCAATCCAGAGTTCATGCGGAAGAAAGAAAATTGATTGATATGCACATGAAATCTCCCCTGTATTTTGTAGTATATTACAAACTTTTGTGGTCATATCGCAATTTTAGGAAGAAGTTAGCAAGTAAATAAGACGATTTAGTAATAAAAGTAGTAGTTTGATGCTAATATAGAGCAAGTAATTGGATGAAAGATGGGAGATAAAAAGTGAAAGCAGCAATTATAGGTGCCAGTTCAGAATCTTTGCACACAATAAAAAAAGCAAAAGAATATAATCTTACGGTAGTTGCTTTGGATGGCAATGAAAATGCGGAAGGCTTAGCGGCAGCAGATGAAGCCGTTGTGGTGAATATTTCTAAAGAAGACGAAACCATTCATTGTGTAGAAAAAGAGAAGATAGATTTTGTGCTAACAGTTCCTATTGGCAGATACTTAACTACCATAGGTAGTGTAAATGATACTTTGAAGTTGCCCGGAATTGGCAAGCAGCAGGCAGTGTACTGTACGGATAAGCTTTTATTTCATGAAAAAATGGAAGAAAAGGGACTTCGAAATTGTATCTGTTTGGAAGCAACAGAAACTTGGGAAGAGAGAGAGGGTTTATTTGTCCGGATTGAAAAAGGGGAATATAAATTGACATTTCCTTCCATTTTAAAACCCAGATATGGTTCCGGAAGCCGTGGGATTCACTTTGTAAATAACATGCAGGAACTACAGAAAGCATTGCAAGTTACCTGCGGAGAAAGCTATGTGTTGGAAGAGTGTGCAAAGGGAGAGGAATATGGTTTGGATGGTGCAGTCATTGATGGAAAATTCTATCTTGTACTACTTCGACATAAAGAAAATACTCCTTTGCCTGCACGTCAGGCAGTAGCTTATTTTTCAGTTATGCCGGAAGATGAGTTTTATGGGCAGGTAAAGGAATTCATGGAAAAGACAGTGGAGACCTTGGAATTGCAGGAATGTCTTTTGCATGCAGATTTAATCCGTACCGAAGATGGACCTTTTATGATAGAAATGTCAGCAAGACCTTCCGGTCATAATCTGCACAATCTATTCACGCCTCTCTGTACCGGTGTGGATGTGGCAGAACAGTATATCAGACATCGCATGGGAATGGGATGTAACTTTGTTCCGGAAAAGACCAAAATGATGATGATTCATTATTTTGACTTGGAAGGAGAAGTAATAAATGTGCCGGATGAAGAACAGATAGAAAGAGATTTAGACGTACGACCTGTAATCTGGCAGTGTAATATTGCAAAAGGTGACATTCTTTCAAAAGTATCAGATGGTCATTCCCTCATGGGCAGAGGTCATTTTGTTCTGGAAGGAGAAAGTGAAGAAGTCTTGAAAGAAATGGCAGAAAAAGTGAAGAAATTGTTTCTAGTGGAATAAAAGAAGGGGTAAACAGTATCCGGATAGTTAGATATTGTTTACCCTAATCTTATCTAGCAGTCATTATTCCATTCTATATAATAATGTGATATAGTAGTGTAAGTCTTTAAATAGATATTTAAATGATTTTTTATCAATGGGGAGAAAATACTAATGAAAAAAAATATTAAAATCATTTTCTTATTATTTTTACTTATTTTTTCTTATCTAATTATAATACGTTTTACAAAGCCTAAAACTTTTTTTGTTGCCAATAATGATTCCTTCTATCTTCAAATTAATACTGCAAATAGTGAACAACTTATTTTTCCATGGTACGATGAAGCAGATAATCTATATTATTTTTTCCTTCCATCTTATGTAAATAATTTACCTATTATAGTAGATTCCGATATAGCCGGGAAATTATCTGTCAATCATACACTAATAGATAATAAGCTTTTAAATTTTGATAACTTCGCTGATACAATTTATGCTTTAGAGAATAATTGTCAAACATATAATATAAAATTCATTTGCTCTCAAAATATACCTTCTCTCTTCATTAGTTCTAACGGAGCTGATTTTAGTACAATTTATGATGATAAAGAGAATTATGTAACCGGTTTGCTTACAGCCATAGATTCTCAAGGTAAAATTAATTACAAAGGAAATTTAGAACGTATTTCGGGTCGTGGAAACACAACTTGGTTTGGAATTCCTAAAAAACCGTATTCTATAAAACTTGAAGAGAGTTCCTCACTTTTTGGTCTTTCCCCATCTTCAAAATGGGCACTCTTAGCAAATTGGAGGGATCCTTCTAAACTACAAAACAAACTGGCACTGGATATGGGACAATTATTAGATTTAGAATATTCCCCTCAATCCACATGGATAGATTTATATATGGACGGATCTTACTTAGGGAACTACCTTTTATGTACTCCTGTTTCCGTAAATAAATATAATGTTAAAATCTATGATTTGGAAGAAGAGAATTATGCCTTAAATCCAAATATTCAATCTAGCCAATCATTTTTTACACCAACCCAAAAGGGTGTGATTACTGCTAGTAGTGAAACAATTAGTGGTGGCTATTTGATTGAAAAAGAGCTTCCGCTATATTACGAGGCGGAACCCAGTGGTTTTATTACAAATGAGAATAACCATTTTGTCATTAAATCACCGGAATATGCTTCACCGGAGCAAGTTTCCTATATTGCTGATTATGTACAAAACATTGAAAACTTAATCGTCTCCCATGATCAGGCGGTTCAAAATTACCTCGATTTTAATAGTTATTCAAAGAAGAATATCATCGATGAAATAACCCATAATCCTGATTTTGGTGTCACTAGTTGTTACTTTTATAAACAAGCAAATAACGATTTGCTATATTCAGGACCCATTTGGGATTATGACTCTGCTTTTGGCATACACCAAGTTGAATATCTGGACGGAAAATGCATTGATTACACTACTTCTTTTTTCGACAAAGATTTGACTTGGAACAAATATTTATACGAGAATTCCGATTATTTGCAAACTTTATACTCTAATTTTGCAACCTTTTTGCCTCAATTAGAATTATTAATTACAAAACAAATTGACAGCTATTCAAATAGGATTGCTCAATCTGTTGCTATGGATCGGATCCGCTGGAAAAACTACAATAGTGAAGAATTCTTCTTTTTTGAAGGGCATTACTCTACCTACAATGCTAATGTAGAATACCTAAAATATTTTCTAACCCAAAGGACCAATCATTTAATAGAAATATGGGATATTGATTATACTCCACTAGTATTTTCTGCTACAGAAAATTTCCATAAAGTTTCTTTTATGATTGATAATACTATTGTAGATGAATATTTTGTTAAACACGGAAATTCCATGTTACAACTTCCGGAATTGGATTCTTCTGCGTACACTAATTGGTATTTTCTTCCGAAATTCGAACGTTATTCTCAATATCTTCCAATTTTAGAAGACACAACTCTGATTGCCAATTAACCTTTCTTTAGAGGAGATAATATAATGACATTTTTCAACATTAACACTATATATAATGCATTCTCAGAAAATATTGGTTTACCATACATTGCCATTGGTATTAGTTTAGTTGTTTCAGTCATACTCGGATTTTATGTTTATTTTACTTATAAGCTCACAATAAAAAATTCTTTCCATCAAAAAGATTTTAATAATATT